>NZ_JADEXH010000098.1:0-3267 GCF_015207205.1 Sphaerospermopsis sp. LEGE 08334
GATGACATTTTTGGTGATTTACTGTTTCTCAAATGCTTTTTTCACTGTATATGTCTGTTTTTACGCTAACTTTGATTTTTCATCTCCGTAATTTCCCTCTGGGACAGTTTGGGGTGCGGAATGTGGGTTGGATAGGAACGATTTTTTCTTTAAGTAGAAATTAAGTGCAAGGTTTTTCAGTTGCCACCTCAGAAAAGCTTGCACTTTTTGAAAGTCAAAATAGCTAAAACCCTTTTGTAAAGTTTTCGGATTTCTTCAGCAACCCCTATTTATCTTTCTCCTGCCTCCTGCCTCCTAAAAAAGATTACACCCAGAAAATCCGAAAAAATTCTGGGTGTCACTAGTAAACTTCTCACACTTCCCGATCTATCTTGTAAAAACGCTTATTCAATAATGGACAATTAACAATGAACAATTGAGAACTACCTCTCCCTTGAAGGGAGAGGAGCAAAAAAGCGGAATTTTTTTCTTTTTTTCCCTTTGAAAGGGGAGGTTTTAAACCGTTCGGCAGTTCGACACTTCGGCAAGCTCAGTGACCGCAGGCTCACTGACCACTGACGCTCACGGCGAAAGCCTTGAGTGAAACAATTGTCAATTGTCAATTATCAATTATCAATTGCTAACTGGCTTTTTCCTTAGAAATCATCAACCAAAGAACTCAGGCGACTGATTACAGGGTCAACCTCTTGGGGAGTAGGATCAGGAGTAGAAGCAGTTTCATTAACTACTTCTACCGTTGCTATAGATGAATTTGCGGGTTGAAAAGATGCTGCTTGATTGACCATGATTGCCAATTGTGCAACTTGTTGACTAAGTTGTAATATCTGGCTTTCCATCACCTGCAAACGATTGGATTCCTTAGCAAAAAAACGTTCCTCAAGTCCAGCTATCTGACGTTGCAACTCACCGAGTTGTTGTTCCATCGGTAGTGCTGCTGTATTCGGAGAAGGTCGTACAGAGTCCGGTACACATAAAGCTTGCCAAAGAGCCTCTTTACAGAGGTCACTGAAAGTCTTTTCTGGCTGCGCCTCCAAGTAACTTTCTACCTGTGCTAACAAGCTCTCATCACCAATTTCTGGATTGAAAGTGACGGATTTAACTACCTTTTTTGACCATTGGAACATCAGTTTTATTACCTAGCAGCGCGAACAGCAGAAGCAGACAATTGCGCCTCTCCGTAAAGATACTGACCTAAAGCGTTAGCTTGGCGGGAGGGTGCAGCCAGATGGGCATTAATCTTGGCTTCTTTGAGCAAACGTTGTACATCTTCCCAGAAAAACTCTCCACCGCCACCAGTGATAATCACATCAGTCACACGCTCTGGTAACCAAGCCAACACACGAGCGCAAATTTCGCGTGAAAACTGCTCTGTGAGGTTGGGCAGAAAATCGTCTAGGTTAGTGGGTTTGCTTGCACCTTTAGGACGATAAAAACGCTCACCTTTGGGCTTATTAACCGCAGAAATCAGTGCTAGAGATTGACTATCAGCCCCTCCTATTTCATTAGCTACCAGTTCATAAAACTTGCTCATGCCAAAGTCTTCACTTTGAGAAAGACCTCTAGCAAAGCGGAAATTATCCACCATGATACAATCAATGGTTTGATGTCCAATATCGACAATCCCCACTGATATTTTGGTAAAATCAGGGGATGAGGGGGTTTTATTAGGTTGAGCTTCAGACCACAGCAGACTGCCGTAACCTTCTGGCATCACCCAAACTTTAGTTATATTTAACGACAAAGATTCCCCACGGAAGTTGAAGACATGGGGTCCTGTTACTTGGCTGATTAAAGCGGTTTTTTCCTTTTCAAATTGTTCCGAGGACAGGAAAGGTAGACCCAAGACAACGGAAATTTCGTCTTTAAGTTTAAAGTAGCCAGCGGCTGCCAATACTTTGACAACTGCATCCTCTACCTTAGATTGTCCAACTCCTAAACCTGCGCCAAAATCTGCTGCTAATTGCCCTACAGCATAGCCCTTGCCTTGATATTCCATCCACAAATCCATTAAAGGATCGGTTGCCTTAGATTCAAACACCCCACCACGTATTTGTTCAATTGACATCTGTTTGACATTGGCAGGGATGAAGGCTACGTTCCCAGGTTCGCGGCTGACACAAGTTTTGGTAGATGTTCTACCTAAGTCAACACTGAGAATGTTTTTACCCGAAATTGAGACTGGCTTATTCACATTGTTGTTTATAGGGGCTGATGCTACTCGATTCATGGGTATAGCAGCAGCATTCATCGGATTAGCTACGGGTGGTTGGTCTGTCATGAAAGCTCCTATGTGGTGACTTAACTGTAAAAAGTTATCATGCCCATCTTACAAAAATACAAGATCAGAAAAATTTTCAGATGGGTCAAGTGTAGCCAGAAATACGTCAAAATTTATTGTAGACGATTGGAAATGTAACATTATTTTGGATTTATTGTACAGGCAAAATTTTCACATATAGCCAGTGGAAAGTGGAAAAGTCTTCCCCGGAAAGTCTCTACAGCAACCATATTTTGAAAACCGAACTAGATTCATCTGCGAGTTCCTTGGCGTTTGCGCTTGAGTACCCAAAGAAAGAATACTAGCACTACACCCCCCAGCACAATTTTAGATACAGGGGCAAGGTATTTGTCCACAAGTTCATACTGAGTTCCTAGCAAGTATCCGGAATATGTGAGCAAGCCGACCCAGGCAGCACTACCAAGGGTGGTGTAGAATAAGAACGGCAGCAAGGGCATATTGCTCATACCTGCGGGAACAGAGATTAAGGTACGAATTCCCGGCACTAGACGACCAATTAAAACTGCTTTACCACCTTGTCTGTTGAACCAGCTTTTAGCCTTATCAATATCTTCGCTAGATATAGTCAGCCACTTACCGTACTTGTTAGCTAATTTTTTTAAGCGTCGTTCCCCCAAAAACTTACCAGGATAGTACCAGATCAGTGCGCCCGCGACAGAACCCAAAAGTCCTGATAAAAACACACCTATTATATTCAGCTTTGCTCCTCCTGGTTGATATGGACTGGCCGTAAATCCTGCCAATGGCATAATCAATTCAGAAGGTATGGGGGGAAAAAGGTTTTCTAGGAACATCAGCAGGGTGATTCCTAAATATCCCAAGGAGCTAATGGTCTTGGTTATCCATTCGAGCATACTGGTGATTGGTGATTGGTGATTGGTGATTGGGGAAGAGTTGATAGTTGATAGTTGATAGCTGATAATTGATAGTTAATTGGGAAACATCAAATTGATTACCCAGTCCCCAGT
>NZ_JADEXH010000099.1:0-3121 GCF_015207205.1 Sphaerospermopsis sp. LEGE 08334
TGTTAGAAGATGCTCAAGTTAAGGTATTGCTAACACAAAAACATTTAATTGAGAGATTGGATGAATATCAAATACATCAGGTTTGTTTAGATGAAATCTGGGAAAAAATCGCCCAAAACAATCAAAACAACCCTAGCAGTGATGTTGTAGCCAATGATTTAGCCTACATAATTTACACCTCCGGTTCAACAGGAAAACCCAAAGGAGTAACAATAGAGCATCGCGCCATAGTCAACCTAAGTTTAACCTGGGGACAAACATTCCAAGTGCAAAACCAGAGTCGTTTGTTGCAATTTGGTTCTTTTAGCTTTGACCTATCCGTAGGAGAAATTACCACAGCCCTAGTCACAGGAGCATCCTTGTACCTAGGAAATAAAGTCACCCTATTGCCAAGTCAAAGCCTAGTAGACTTCTTAACAGTCAACAAAATTACCCATAGCTTCCTATCACCCTCAGCCCTATCTGTACTACCCAAAGCAAAACTACCAGATTTGCAATGTATCACAGTAGGAGGAGAAGCTTGTACAACAGAATTAGTCAACCAGTGGGGAACACAAAGAAAAATCTACAACTGCTACGGACCAACAGAATCAACAGTCACCGCCACCATCTTCCATTGTCAACCCAACAGCAACAAAACACCCATAGGCAAACCAATATCCAATCTTCGCACCTACATCCTAGATAGAAACAATCAACTACTACCACCAGGGATACCAGGAGAATTGTGTATAGCTGGAGTTGGTTTAGCTAGAGGATATTTAAATCGTCCCGAAGCGACTGCGGAAAAATTTATAGAAATAGATATATGCGGTCAAATTGAGCGAATTTACAAAACAGGAGACCTAGCCCGTTACCTAGCAGATGGGAACATAGAATACTTAGGACGCATAGACAACCAAGTAAAAATCAGAGGATTCCGCATCGAGTTAGGAGAAATAGAAACCGTACTCAATCAACATCCTGATATCCAGACATCCTGTGTCATCGCCCGTGAAGATAATCCTGGTGACAAACGTCTAGTAGCCTACATCGTAGCAAATCAAAACTCGACACCCATAGTCCAAGAATTGCGTAACTTCCTCAAAACCAAGTTACCAGAATACATGATACCGGGTGCATTTGTAATTTTAGAGTCCTTACCCCTAACAGCTAACGGCAAAATAGACCGCCGTGCATTACCCGCACCCGACTTAGAAACCACACTGCTAGAAAAATATGTTGCTCCACGCAACCCAATTGAAGAACTGTTAACACAAACCTGGTTACAAGTGCTAAAAGTTGAGCAAATAGGTATTGATGACAACTTCTTTGAACTGGGAGGACATTCTTTATTAGCAACACAATTAGTTTCACGTATCCGCAACATCTTCCAAGTGGAACTACCATTAAATAAATTATTTGCCGCCCCCACAGTCAGAGAATTAGCCAGTATTATTACTCAATTACAACAAGACAACTTAGAACTGTCAACACCACTTCTGTTACCCAGAGAAAAAGATGCAGACTTACCAATGTCCTTTGCCCAACAGCGTTTGTGGTTCTTAGACCAATTTGAGCCTAACAGTGTGGTATACAACATACCCACAGCTTTACATTTGCGAGGAAAGTTGCACTCTTACGCATTAGAGCAAAGTTTACAAACAATTATTCATCGTCACGAAGCCTTACGGACTAATTTCACCACCATTAATGGACAACCAACTCAAGTTATCAGGGAACAGCTAACAGGAAGCAGGGAGCAGGGAGCAGGGAGCAGGGAGCAAGAAATAGAAAATAGCGAATATGGAATAGTATCAATTGTTGACTTACAGCACTTAGGCACAACAGAACAAGAAATAGCTGTAGAACAATTAACGCAACAACAAATGATGAAACCATTTGATTTGAAAACAGAAGCGTTAATTAGAGTGCAGTTAATATTACTAAATGAAACAGAGCAAGTATTGTTAGTGTGTATGCACCACATTGTTTCCGACGGTTGGTCAATGGGTGTGTTTTTCCAAGAACTCACACAAGCTTATAATGCTTATTCTCAAAATCAACCTTCTCTGCGAGACGCTACGCGAACACCATTATCACCCCTACCAATTCAGTACCCTGATTTTGCAATTTGGCAAAGACAATGGTTACAAGGGGATGTATTACAAAATCAATTAACATACTGGCAAGAACAACTAAAAGACGCACCAACCTTATTATCATTACCCACAGACCGCCCCAGACCTGCTGTACAGACCTTTGTAGGGGAACATTACAAATTTGCTTTACCACTAGAGTTAAGCCAAAAACTGACAGAACTGAGTCAGGAAAAAGGTTGTACCCTATTTATGACCTTGTTAGCAGCTTATGACACCTTGCTTTATCGCTATACAGGACAATCAGATATTTTAGTAGGTTCACCCATTGCTAACCGAGATAGGGCTGAGATAGAAGGGCTAATTGGCTTTTTTGTCAATACTTTGGTGATGCGTAGTAATTTGGCAGGTAATCCCAGTTTTAGTGAATTGCTGACTCGTGTGCGGGAAATGGCTTTAGGTGCTTATGCTCATCAGCATTTGCCCTTTGAAATGCTAGTGGAAGCATTGCAACCAGAACGCAACCTGAGTCACTCACCACTGTTCCAGGTGATGTTTGTACTGCAAAATACACCGATATCTACAGTAGAATTAAGTGGGTTGAGTGTAAATTTACTGGAAGTTAAGAGTCAAATAGCTAAATTTGATTTGACATTAGCAATGGAAGAAACTGCTAGTGGATTAGTAGGTGTGTGGGAATACAACAGCGACTTATTTGATAGTAAGACAATTGAGCGGATGGCAGGACATTTTATCACCCTACTGGAATCCATAGCAGCCAATCCCCAGGAGACTATTACCCAATTACCATTACTAACTGAGTCAGAAAAACACCAGCTATTAATAGAATGGAATGATACTGAAGTTGAGTATCCTGTTGATAAATGTATCCATCAATTATTTGAAGAACAGGTAGAGAAAACACCCGATGCTGTAGCTGTGGTGTTTGAAAATGAACAACTCACCTATCAACAATTGAATAATCGAGCGAATCAATTAGCACATTACTTGCAATCCTTAGGAGTCAAACCAGAGACATTAGT
>NZ_JADEXH010000100.1:0-3019 GCF_015207205.1 Sphaerospermopsis sp. LEGE 08334
AATATTAGCCCTGGCATCGAGCTATTGTGACAGAGGGCAACCCCTCAACTATCGTCGCCGCAGCAGCGTTTCACCTCTGAGTTCGGGAAGGGATCAGTGTGGTTCCACCGCGCCATAGACACCAGGAAAGATGTTTGGGTGTACAAAACCCTGAAGACTGCAAGTAACGCGAATTATGCCAATGATGTTGGAGGTCAAGCCCTCGGTCTATTAGTACCCCTCTGCTACATACATTACTGTACTTCCACATAGAGCCTATAAACGGGTGTTCTGCCCGTGACCTTACCTACTTGATGTAGTGAGAACACTCATCTTGAGGTGGGCTTCCCACTTAGATGCTTTCAGCGGTTATCCGCTCCGAACGTGGCTACCCAGCGTCTACTGTTGGTACAATAACTGGTACACCAGCGGTTCGTTCCTCCCGGTCCTCTCGTACTAAGGAGGACTCCTCTCAATGTTCTTACGCCTGCACCGGATATGGACCGAACTGTCTCACGACGTTCTGAACCCAGCTCACGTACCGCTTTAATGGGCGAACAGCCCAACCCTTGGGACGTACTTCCGCCCCAGGTTGCGATGAGCCGACATCGAGGTGCCAAACCTCCCCGTCGATGTGGACTCTTGGGGGAGATCAGCCTGTTATCCCTAGAGTAACTTTTATCCGTTGAGCGACGGCCATTCCATGCTGCGCCGTCGGATCACTAAGGCCTACTTTCGTACCTGCTCGACTTGTCGGTCTTGCAGTCAAGCTCTCTTAATGCCTTTACACTCGCCGCACGGTTTCCAAGCGTGCTGAGAGAACCTTTGCGCGCCTCCGTTACCTTTTAGGAGGCGACCGCCCCAGTCAAACTGCCCACCTGAAACTGTCCTCTCTCCGGCTCACGGAGATGAGTTAGAATTCTAGCTTCGCCAGAGTGGTATCTCACCGTTAGCTCCCTTCTCCCCACAAGGAGAAGTTCATCGCTTCCCACCTATCCTGCGCAAGCGAAGCCCGAACACAATTCCAGGCTACAGTAAAGCTTCATAGGGTCTTTCTGTCCAGGTGCAGGCAGTCCGTATCTTCACAGACATTCCTATTTCGCCGAGTCTCTCTCTGAGACACCATCCAGATCGTTACGCCTTTCGTGCGGGTCGGAACTTACCCGACAAGGAATTTCGCTACCTTAGGACCGTTATAGTTACGGCCGCCGTTCACCGGGGCTTCGGTCGTCAGCTTCATGTTACCACTGACCAACTTCCTTAACCTTCCGGCACTGGGCAGGCGTCAGCCCCCATACGTCCTCTTTCGAGTTAGCGGAGACCTGTGTTTTTGGTAAACAGTCGCCTGGATCTCTTCACTGCGACCCACCATGAGTGGGCACCCCTTCTTCCGAAGTTACGGGGCCATTTTGCCGAGTTCCTTAGAGAGAGTTATCTCGCGCCCCTTGGTATTCTCAACCTCCCTACCTGTGTCGGTTTCGGGTACGGGTAACATATGTTCATCACATTACTAGCTTTTCTTGGCACTATCCTTCACCACGCAACGGTCGTAACCGTCTCCCAAACCAATCAGGGTGTGGCTATCTTTCATGCGTCCCTAGCAATGCTCCCATATCTTAGTCAGGGATTGTTGACCCTGTGTCCATCGACTACGCCTTTCGACCTCGCCTTAGGTCCCGACTAACCCAGAGTGGACGAACCTGGCTCTGGAACCCTTAGGGTTTCGGGGCATTGGATTCTCACCAATGTTTGCGCTACTCAAGCCGACATTCTCACTTCCGTTTCGTCCACAGCTGCTCGCCGCTACTGCTTCTACCTACGACGGAACGCTCCCCTACCGATTAATGTTTAGTTAATCCCACAGCTTCGGTACATCACTTAGCCCCGTTCATTTTCGGCGCAGGATCGCTTGACTAGTGAGCTATTACGCACTCTTTCAAGGGTGGCTGCTTCTAGGCAAACCTCCTAGTTGTCTGTGCAATCCCACCTCCTTTATCACTTAGTGATGATTTGGGGACCTTAGCTGGTGGTCTGGGCTGTTTCCCTCTTGACGATGAAGCTTATCCCCCACCGTCTCACTGGCAATGTGTTCATCGGGTATTCTGAGTTTGTCTCGATTTGGTACCGGTCTCCCAGCCCGCACCGAAACAGTGCTTTACCCCCCGACTTTAATCATTACCGCTGCGCCTCAACACATTTCGGGGAGAACCAGCTAGCTCCTGGTTCGATTGGCATTTCACCCCTAACCACACCTCATCCGCCGATTTTTCAACATCGGTCGGTTCGGACCTCCACTTGGTGTTACCCAAGCTTCATCCTGGACATGGTTAGATCACCAGGGTTCGGGTCTATAAATACTGATTATCGCCCTCTTCAGACTCGGTTTCCCTTTGGCTCCAGCATTCTCGCTTTAACCTACCAGTACCTATAAGTCGCCGGCTCATTCTTCAACAGGCACGCGGTCATCCGTTTAATCGGACTCCCACTGCTTGTAAGCTAATGGTTTCATGTTCTGTTTCACTCCCCTTCCGGGGTTCTTTTCACCTTTCCCTCGCGGTACTTGTTCGCTATCGGTCACACAGTAGTATTTAGCCTTACGAGATGGTCCTCGCTGATTCACACGGAATTTCACGTGCTCCGTGCTACTCGGGATTCAGCTACTATCCTTTAACTTTCGACTACAGGACTTTCACCTCCTCTGGTGCAGTATTTAGCTGCTTCGTCTAGTCTCTAGATTCGATATTGCTGTCCCACTACCCCAAAAGGTAAACCTCTTGGTTTAGGCTTTTCCCCTTTCGCTCACCACTACTAGGGGAATCTCTAGTTGATTTCTTTTCCTCTGGCTACTAAGATGTTTCAATTCGCCAGGTTGGCTCTTTCCTGTCTATATATTCAACAGGTAGTACATAGGGTTGCCCCATTCGGATATTTCCGGCTCACCGTTTGCTTCCAACTCCCCGGAACTTTTCGTAGGTAACCACGTCCTTCTTCGCCTCTGTGTGCCTAGGTATCCACCATTAGCCCTTATTAGCTTGACCAC
>NZ_JADEXH010000101.1:0-2516 GCF_015207205.1 Sphaerospermopsis sp. LEGE 08334
CTGCATTGCTGATAAAGCACCAGCAACAATATTATCAACTTCTTTTTTTAACCCATCAATTCTATTGATAGCTATGTCTGCTTTATCGTTAGCTTTATTAGCTAAAGAATATCCATTAATTGCTAATGTCGCTAAAGAATTAGCATCACCTTCAACTTTCTTAGCTAATCCAAAAGATTTTAGTGCTAAATCCCAAGCGTCCTGAGCTAATTTTGTGTTAAATGCACCCATTAATCCAGCTATCAAGGCATTGAAAGCAGCACTCAACAAAATGCTCCAAACTATGCTTTTTATTAGTGCTGGTAATGCGGTTTTAAGGTACGTCCAGATTGCACCAATATCAATTTTAATTTTGGTTATCTCGGCTGATTTAATTCTCAAGTCAGCCCAAATTCTGTCTACTTCTTTTTCTAATCTATCAAGTCTTTTCCCTGTAGGAAGGGTCTTGCGTAAATCAGCAATTTCTGTATCGAGTTGGTTGTCTTTAGAGTTGCGTTTATTTGCTTCTTGTCTTAGTTTGTCGTTTAATTGTCTTTCCCAGTCGTCATCAACAGTTTCTAATTTTCGGGTAAGGTGAGAATCCATCAATTCCCGTTTTTTAGACTCTGCATTTAAAGCATTTTTAAGAATCCCTAATTGACGTTCTAAATGCCGTAAATCTTTGTCGTTATCGCCTCTATTTTTGAGAATATCCTCAATAATGTCTATCTGTTTTTCTAAGTCAACATCTTTCCCGTTTCTAGCCTGTCTTTCAGCCCGTAATCGCTTTTCTAATTCGCTCAGGAGTGAATCTTTATTACGTTCTTGAGCTTCACGAAGTTCCCTGTCTACAGCTTCTCGCTTCTGTCTCTCCGACGCTAAGGCACGCTCCAATATTTCTATCCTTTTTTTCATTTCTTGAAGTGCCTTATCACTTCCCTTCCATTCTTCTATTAATTTTTTTAATGCTGCCAATTCACTGTTTAGGGTCCCCAACCTACCATCCTGTTCTGCGTTTTTCTGTTTTATCTGCTCCAAGTCAGGTAAAGGCGGTTTTGGTTGTTGATTTTGTAGTCTATCAATCTGCTCTTGTTGCCATTCATGCAAGTTGTTGTTATTTTTCTGAAATTCATCAATTTTCCTATTTATACCGTCACGCCAATTTCTCTCTTGCTGTTGCAACCAATCAATAGCATTATCAAGTCTGCTATTGACTTCCCTATATCTGCTTTCAATGAGTCCACGAACTTGATCGACTAAATATCTCGTGACTTTAGCAATCGCATCAAAATTTTTCTCTACATATTGTTTGTAGGATTCAAATTCCTTTTTTGATGCAAATTTATTATTGAGTGCTGCAATATCAGCCCGCAAAGCTGCTATTTCAGATTCAATAGATGTACATGAAGTCATTTATTTTATCCTCGATAATAAAGCTCTAATTCCTGATATTTGATTATAGGTATCAGCACAAGGAAGACAACAATCCCCACAATCTAAGGTATTTGGCGGGCATCCCTGGGCACATTCAACTGAATAATTATCAGTTGAATAGGATTGATTGAATAATTCGGTTCCACTATTCCCAGTGATTTTAATATTAATGCCAATTTTTCTTATAAAGAACGTTATATTTATAGTTCCTGAGTTATCGTTATAATTGGTGTCCCAGTCTTGATTAATACTGGTTCTAGGAAGTAAACCAGGTTTGTTTTTATAATATCCATCGACTTTATAGCCTACTATATTCATCCAAGATGGGGTAAGTAAAACCGGGTCTGTTCCATAAATAGAAAGATCCGGAATAACCTCAAAGTAGCTATACCATCCCGAAACGAAAGGAAATGTTTGGGAAAAACGCATTGAGCCGGAGGAAATAAAATCATATATTTCCCATCCTGTAGGTGCATTGTAAATGATTGGTCCAGACGTTGAGTTGAAAGATAACTCTTCTTTATCGCTCTCTCTACTTACGATTAAATTGATAGGAGTATCAGGAAAATTTTGAATACTCCCATCTGGTAAAGTAACGCGGGCAATATCGCCCGCTTGACAGTATGTCGCCATTTTTAATTAATAATCATTAGGATCAATCGTTGCCTCGCCGTCCTGTTTTGCAAAGTTTACAGTAAGTTGCCTGAGAATCCACGATTCATTGTTTTTGGTAGTGAAGCTGTTGAAGCCGTCACTCAAGTACAGGTTCTGATTTGGCTCGCTCTCAAAATTCCCCTGAGTCAAAATAGCTTTAGCCTTTACCGCTATGGCTAAAATAATTTGATCAAGTGTACAAGTTTCAGCGATAAGTCCTAGATCAGCCTTGGATAAAGTAATGGTAGTAGATGATTGGGTACAGTTTGCGCCTAAATCAGTTAATGTTTTTTCTGCCATGTCACTAGTTTGTAATTATTACAAACAAGTGTACTTTATCAAGTTTGCAATGTCTACCAAAGTCATGGAAAAAGTTATTTAATAAAGTTATTGAATAATTCAAAAACAGGTAGTTAATTGTTGCCTCAAACTGATAACCTATTAGGTTT
>NZ_JADEXH010000102.1:0-2499 GCF_015207205.1 Sphaerospermopsis sp. LEGE 08334
TTAGCCGAAAATCTGAATATAGACTTTACAGGTACGATACCATCTATTGTCAAGATTAACAGCACCAGTCCCGGACTTATTGAGAACACCCCCGATCAAGAATTTGAAAGTGTATACTTTACACCAGCAATATTAAATGTTACTCATACTACTGGCGTAGTCTTGAGCATTACCAATATTGCTGATAACGGTACGGTTTTATCTGGCAGTAAAACATATAACGATCTTGATCTGATCAACGCTCAAGTCAAAGATGGTGATAACCTCCTGATTCAAAGTGAAATTTCACCTAGTGGTAAGTCTACCCCAATTTATCCGTTGAATGTACCAAGTGCAGTTCAAGCAGCAGTCAGTAGTGGCAAAGATTATCCAGTTAAGCTCAATATTACCAATATTTCTGGCTTATTACCACAAGGAACTTACAAAATCCGTGTTAATGTTCTGATTACACCCCAGTAATTTCCTCTTCTATTCTGTCTGTCTGTCGCAGATACCGGACTTCTCTAAGAAGTCCGGTATCTTTGTATATAGGACTTACGCACTGTACAAATTCACCATCATGTGCATGAACGAAAATCCGTCGTTTCAGGCTTTTGGTGATTAACTTCCGATCAATAGCGAACTGCTTGCAGCAGCGCTTCGCTATCGCCCAAAAATAATTAAAAAATCACGTTAAAATGCCCGAAACCCATACCTCATATTTGGTTGATCCTGTCAATGCGTAAGTCCTAAGTATATCTTGCAAACATCGTAATTATTTATAGATTTTCCAGATAAGTATAATTATATATTATATACCCAAAAAGATCCGACTTTTACGACTAAAAGATCCGACTTTTCCGACTGAGAAAATAAGGAACAGGAAGCGATGATAAAAATAACTTGAGTCAACATTCTCAGCAAAGATAAGCATTTTCAATATACAGGTCAAATCACCTAATCTAACTTCAAATGATCAATCTAGGTCGTCTTACCTTACTTACCAGTATCGCTGCTTTAAGCAGTATAGCCCTTAATTCTCCCGCCCAAGCCCAAACTGCCAATGCCAATGTGGACTTTTTCGGTGAAATACCTGCAAGTTGCTCTGTAAACGAGATCACAGGCGGAACCTTAACAAACATCATTAATAGTACCCTCAACCCCCTCAGATTAGAAACTGATACCGTAGGTAACATCAACGTTAGCTGCAATGCCGGGGTAAAATTTGCCGTTACTGGTATTGAAGATAACGGTAGTACATTTACAACCAAAACCTTTAACGATATTGATGTCATCACCGCCGAGGTAGAAGACTCTAGCAATACTAACGTCGCCACTGGTAGTATTTCCCCCAGTGCGGGAACTACAGATTTAAACACACCTGGAGCATTACAGACAGGTCCCATCACCGCTAATGACTATGGAGTGAAGTTGTTATTACAAGGTAATGGTGACAACACACTGCCCGTCGGGATTTACAGAATTAGAGTCAAAGTTAATCTCACACCTGAGTAATTTGACTATAGATAAGCAGGATTAGATATCTTAGTACAACAATCAACACCACAACCAAAAGACAGCTTTTAAAGACAAACACACAAGGACAAAATTATGGCATTTAACGAACAAACAGGAACGGCCAACCCCTTCGCTGGGATTTTTGTGGGGAATTCCAGCACCCCCACCTTAGCCGATATAGACGGGGATGGAGACCTGGATGCGGTGGTGGGAGAATTTGAAGGTATCCTGAATTACTACAAAAACACAGGAACAGCCACCAACCCCATCTACACAGAACAAACAGGAACAGCCAACCCCTTCGCTGGGATTTTTGTGGGGAATTCCAGCACCCCCACCTTAGCCGATATAGACGGGGATGGAGACCTGGATGCGGTGGTGGGAGAATATTTCGGTAGCCTGAAATACTACAAAAACACAGGAACAGCCACCAACCCCATCTACACAGAACAAACAGGAACAGCCAACCCCTTCGATGGCATTGATGTGGGGTATTTCAGCACCCCCACCTTTGCCGATATAGACGGGGATGGAGACCTGGATGCGGTGGTGGGAGAAGGTTTCGGTACCCTGAAATACTACAAAAACACAGGAACAGCCACCAACCCCATCTACACAGAACAAACAGGAACAGCCAACCCCTTCGATGGGATTTTTGTGGGGAGTTCAAGTAGCAGTTCCCCCATCTTTGCCGATATAGCCGATATAGACGGGGATGGAGACCTGGATGCGGTGGTGGGAGAAGGTGGCGGTAGCCTGAAATACTACAAAAACACAGGAACAGCCACCAACCCCATCTACACAGAACAAACAGGAACAGCCAACCCCTTCGATGGGATTTTTGTGGGGAGTTCCAGCACCCCCACCTTTGCCGATATAGACGGGGATGGAGACCTGGATGCGGTGGTGGGAGAAGGTTTCGGTACCCTGAAATACTACAACAACACAGAAGTTCCTGTTACCCCCAGCTACACAGAACAAACAGGAACAGCCAACCCCTTC
>NZ_JADEXH010000103.1:0-2497 GCF_015207205.1 Sphaerospermopsis sp. LEGE 08334
GGAATATTTGTAAAGTTATCTGCCATTTGGTGCAGTAAGCGCACATTTTCTAACCCAGCAACCCTTTGACATATTTGCTCAACCTGCCGGATAGCCGCACTGGAATAATCACATCCCCAATACTCTTCGCAATTGGGGGCAATACGAGATAGCAGTAACCCTGAACCACAACCAATTTCTAAGACTCGCTGCGGTGACAGAGACAGGATGCGCCCCACCGTATTTTCTACCCACTCCCGCATTTCCCAAGCCGGGATAGGTTCTTTGGTGTAGGAACTGTTCCAACCACTGATATTGAATGTGACATCATCTATCGTTGTTTGCGGTTGCTCATAAGTCTGCTCATACAGCATTTGCCAGTCACCAACGTACTCACTCTGCCATTGAGCCAACTGCTGCGTTAATATTTGACGTTCAAGAGCCGGAACTAAGTAAGCTACCAAGCGTTTATCACTAGCGGTGTCAACTGGAGTGACGCTATCATGATCAGTTGTGGATGGATCTAGTTCTCGTTGCTGGCGTGATTCAAGTTTCTTGTTTTGGTCTTCATAAGCCACAACTACCGCCTCTCGCACTTCCGGCATCTGGGATAGCACAGCCTCAATTTCTCCCAGTTCGATGCGAAATCCTCTGATTTTTACTTGATTGTCTATGCGTCCTAAGTATTCAATATTCCCATCTGGTAGGTAACGGGCTAAGTCTCCTGTTTTGTAAATTCGCTCAACTTGACCACATATATCTATTTCTATAAATTTTTCCGCAGTCGCTTCGGGACGATTTAAATATCCTCTAGCTAAACCAACTCCAGCTATACACAATTCTCCTGGTATCCCTGGTGGTAGTAGTTGATTGTTTCTATCTAATATATAGATGCGAAGATTAGATATTGGTTTACCAATGGGTGTTTTTTTGCCATTGGGTTGACAAGGGAAGATTGTCGCCGTTACTGTGGATTCTGTAGGTCCGTAGCAATTGTAGAAATTTCTTTCTGTTCCCCACTGATTCACTAATTCTTTTGTACAAGCTTCTCCTCCTACTGTGATACATTGCAAATCCGGTAATTTGGCTTTGGGTAGTACAGATAGGGCTGAAGGCGATAAGAAGCTATGGGTAATTTTGTTTACGGTTAAAAAGTCTACTAAGCTTTGACTAGGCAATAAAGTTACTTTATTTCCTAAATACAAACAAGCACCTGTCACTAAGGCTGTGGTAATTTCACCTACGGATAAATCAAAACTAAAAGAACCAAATTGCAACAAACGGCTGTGGTTCTGAACTTGGAAAATCTTAGCCCAAGTTAAACTTAAATTGACTATGGCGCGATGCTCTATCATTACCCCTTTAGGTCTTCCTGTTGAACCAGAGGTGTAAATTACGTAGGCTAAGTTATCAGGTTTATTTTGCTGTCTGGGGTTTTCGGTTAATTCTAAGTTAAAGGTGTTTTCATCTAAACAAATTACCTGATATGGCTTTTCTCGATTGTCTAAGGGTAATTGATTTAATAGTGACTTTTGTGTTAGCAATACTGATACTTGAGCATCTTCTAACATGAAGCTCAAGCGTTCTTGCGGATATTCTGGGTCTAGGGGTACATACGCCCCTCCTGCTTTGAGTATACCTAATAGTCCTACAATCATTTCTAGGGAACGCTCTACACAAATCCCTACTAGTACATCTGGTTTGACTCCCAAAGTTTGCAAGTAATGTGCTAACTGATTAGCCTGACTATTCAATTGCTGATAGGTGAGTTGTTGATTTTCAAACACTACGGCTAATGTATCCGGTGTTTTCTCTACCTGCTCTTCAAATAACTCATGAATACATTTATCTTGAGGATAATCAGCTTGAGTATCATTCCACTCCACTAATAATTGACGTTGTTCTGCCTGAGTCAGCAAGGGCAGTAATGCTACTGGCTGCTGGAGATTGTCAACAATTGCTGTCAGTAAAGCCACAAAATGCTCCATCATCCGGGCAATCGTCGCTCCATCAAATAAATCTCTGTTGTAAGAACAGAAACCCCTTAGTCCTTCTGGTGTATCCCACAAGTTAAGCTCTAAATCCATTCGCGCTGAATCCACTCCCGAATCCATTTCTTCCACTTCTAACCCAGGCAGATTCCAGGGAGAGGAGGGAGCGTTTTGCAGAGCAAGCACCACTTGCACCAGAGGGTTTCGATCTAGATTCCGCTCTAGTTGCAACTGTTCGACTAACATCTCAAAGGGTAAATCTTGATGGTCATAAGCCTCTTGAGTCACCCGTCGCACCTGTGCCAATAATTCTTCAAAGTTTGGTTCTGTAGATAAATCAAATCTCAGTGCCAAAGTATTGACAAAAAACCCAATTAAACCTTCAATTTCTGTGCGGTTACGATTAGCAATTGGTGAGCCTACTACCACATCTGTTTGTCCACTGTAGCGAGACAGCAACACCACAAAACCTGCCAGCAGTGTCATAAACAGTGTGGTTCCCGTCTCTTGAGAAAGCTGTTTGAGTT
>NZ_JADEXH010000104.1:0-2437 GCF_015207205.1 Sphaerospermopsis sp. LEGE 08334
AAACAGGAGACCTAGCCCGTTACCTAGCAGATGGGAACATAGAATACTTAGGACGCATAGACAACCAAGTAAAAATCAGAGGATTCCGCATCGAGTTAGGAGAAATAGAAACCGTACTCAATCAACATCCTGATATCCAGACATCCTGTGTCATTGTCCGTGAAGACAACCCCACAGAAAAACGTTTAGTTGGGTACATAGTACCGAAAAAAGACACAACACCAGAGCTTACAAGCATTCGTCAATTCCTGGTGAATCAACTGCCGGGGTACATGATACCATCAGCCCTGGTCATAGTGGAATTTCTGCCACTGACACCCAACGGTAAAATAGACCGTCGCGCCCTCCCAAAACCAGAATTAGACAGCACAATAGTAGAAAAATATGTTGCTCCACGTACTCCCATAGAAGAACTGTTGGCAGAAATTTGGGGACAATTGCTAAAAGTAGAATCTGTGGGTGTAAATGACAACTTCTTTGAACTGGGAGGACATTCTTTATTAGCAGTCAAATTGGTCAATCATATTCAAAAAGTATTTAATCAAAAACTTGTTTTAAGTAGTTTATTTAACAATCCAACAATTGCTCAATTAGCATTACAAATCTCTGACCATCAAGTGCAGCAATCCCATCCCGATTTGCTCACAGTCCAATCTCAAGGAAATGCCACTCCTATATTTTGTTTACCTGGTAGTAATGGACATGGTTTCTATTTTAAAGACTTGGCTATCAACTTAGAAAATCATCCGGTTTATAGTTTAGAAACTCCAGGTAGAAATGGATTTGGTAAAGTTCCAGAGTCAGTAGAACTGCATGGTAGTCAACTGATTGATTTATTACGTGAGCAACAACCTCATGGTCCATACATACTGGCAGGATATTCAGCAGGTTCTGTTGTTGCTTTTGAAATGGCTTACCAATTGGAAAAGCAGGGTGAAAAGGTAGAATTACTGGCCATCTTAGATGCTGGATTGGTTATTCACCCTGAAGATTTAACTAAGATGACAGATACTGATTGGATGTGGCAATTACTTCTATATATAGAAAATGTAGAGGGAATTTCATTAGGTTTGGATTACGCTGATTTAGCTGCTCAACCAGACGAGTCAGCCCGTTGGCATTTGGCCGCAGAGTATTTATACAAACAAGATGTTCTACCGGAAAACTCAAGCTTGTCTTTACTTAAAACTAATATGCAGGTGATGAAACAAATGGCAATTAATTATCACAATTATCGCCCTTACCATCAAATTTCTGCGCCCATCGCTTTATTCCGCGCTGAAGAAGTGGATGAAGTTGCTTTAAAACAACTTCGTGCTATTTCTAATTACGATTTACCAGATTGGGGATGGCAAGATTGCACACAAAAATCTGTGAAAGTAATATCTGTACCTGGAAATCACTTACGGATGCTGTATGAACCTAATGTCAAAACCTTAGCCTCACACTTACGGATGATGATCACTTAACTGGTGATTCCCTTACGTCGAAATCGGGTTTTCATTAAGTTCGTTCTCAACTTTTTCAGCAAACCCTACTTAGAGGATGTTTGAAAAGTATCAGAATTCATGGAGATCCCCCCAACTCACAAGGGTAGGTATTTTACATTGTCGTGAGGGCAAGACTTGGGGGACAAGGAAGGACAGTGGACAAGGGAGGAAACCCGTGCAAATAATGTACAATTGGTCACAAAAACCGACGCTCAACAGACCATTTTTGTATAAAATCTTCCTTGTCTACAATACCTCCTTGTCTTCCAGGTCCTGCCTTAACAGATAATATTAAAAACCTACCCCTGTGAGCTTACAAAGGGGGGCTAAATTCCTCAAAGTCCCCCTTTTTAAGGGGGATTTAGGGGGATCTGCGGGTGTCAAATCCCACACGAAAAAGTTTTCAAACAACCTCTTAGGGGTTGCTGAATAAATGTAAACCCTAGATAAATCAAGGGATTAAGAATGATGAAAATTAAAATTGCGCCTGGTTTTAGGTACTATGAGCCTAAAAAAGCTTGCACTTTGTGAGTGTTTGCAGAATTTCAAAATAAAAAAACTCCTTGAACTCCTGACTCCTTGATAGCGAAGCGTGGCGTTAGCCATACTCCTAGCCCTCACAGATATAGCCATAGACAAGGCGGTTAGGACATCAACTAATCCTAAAACTTAGACACTAAAAGGCTTCTGGCACTGTCACCTGTTCCCTGTCACCTGCTATAACTTTTTCAGCAAACCCTAGTTAACAGTCTTAACTGTCTACTTAAATGTTTAAAATGTTCTTGCAGTTGACCGCTAAACCTGAGATTATCTGTTTGCTTAGTAAGTATCAATTTTACCAACCAATTTAAAAACCATTAATTTTAAGTTAAATTAAATTAATGTTTTACCTTATAATTGGCGTTAAAGCTATGACACAAGATAATGTATAATGAATAGATTTATTA
>NZ_JADEXH010000105.1:0-2413 GCF_015207205.1 Sphaerospermopsis sp. LEGE 08334
GGAATATTTGTAAAGTTATCTGCCATTTGGTGCAGTAAGCGCACATTTTCTAACCCAGCAACCCTTTGACATATTTGCTCAACCTGCCGGATAGCCGCACTGGAATAATCACATCCCCAATACTCTTGGCAGTTGGGAGCAATGCGCGATAGCAGTAACCCAGTACCACAACCAATTTCTAAAACTCGCTGCGGTGAAACAGACAGAATACGGCTGACTGTATTTTCCACCCACTCCTGCATTTCCCAAGCGGGGATGGCTTCCTTCGTGTAGGAACTGTTCCAACCACTGATATTGAATGTGACATCATCTATCGTTGTTTGCGGTTGCCCATAAGTCTGCTCATACAGCATTTGCCAGTCACCAACGTACTCACTCTGCCATTGAGCTAACTGCTGGGGTAATACTTTATTTTTCAAAGCCGGGACTAAATAAGCCACCAGTTGTTTCTCACCAGTGTTATCCACTCTGGCGATGACGACGCTTTCCTGTACCAAGGGATATTGAGTCAAAACGTCTTCAATTTCGCCCAATTCAATGCGGAAACCACGCACCTTCACTTGGTTATCAACGCGTCCCAGATATTCAATGTTGCCGTCTGGAAGATAACGCGCTAAGTCCCCTGTTTTGTAAAGCCGGGAATGCGGTTCATCACTAAAGGGATTAGCAATGAATTTTTCTTGTGTCAATTCTGGACGATTGAGATACCCTCTAGCCAGTCCCACACCACCAATATGGATTTCTCCCCGCACACCCACAGGAACAGGTTGTAATTGCGAATCTAAAATATAAACCTGGGCGTTGGCAATGGGACGACCAATAGTAACTTTCTCGTCATCGGGAGTACATTTAGCAATAGTGGCACAAACGCTAGATTCTGTCGGACCGTAAGCATTGAAGAAGTTTCTACCTATAGACCATTGTTTCATTAATTTCACCCCACACGCTTCTCCAGCCACAATGATGGCTTGCAGTGCCGGCAGTGCTTCCACTGGCATCACTGCTAATGCTGATGGTGGTAGGGTAATATGGGTAATGCCATAATGGCGTAATTTCTCAATTAATGCTTTCCCTGGCATGAAAGCGTCTTTTGTTCCCAGGTACAGTGTTGCACCTGACCCAAAAGCCATTAATATTTCCCATATAGAAGCATCAAAACTAAAGGAAGCAAACTGGAGAACTCGACTATCAGAGTCTAAACCAAAAGTTTGAATTTGGGCTTGAGCAAGGTTACACAGTCCTTTATGTTCAACCATTACTCCTTTTGGTTTACCTGTGGAACCAGAGGTGTAAATCACATAAGCTAAATGAGAAGTTGCTGCTACCCCAGTCAAGTTATCTTGGTTGTTTGCCTCAATTTGTGACCAGATTTGATCAATCAAGACTAGGTTAGCTGATGTGGGCGGTAATTTATCAACCAATTGCTGTTGCGTCACCAGTACCCGGACTTGAGTGTCTTCTAGAATAAATTTCAGACGCTCAACAGGATACTCTGGGTCAAGGGGTACATAAGCACCACCAGCTTTGAGTATCGCTAACAGTCCGATCATCATCAAGGGTGTACGCTCTACACTCAATCCTACCAGCACATCTGCGCCTACACCCAAAGACTGCAAGTAATATGCCAGCTGATTTGCTCGGTCATTCAACTCTTGGTAAGTCAGTTGTTGATGCTCAAACACCACCGCCACAGCATCAGGAGTCCGCGCCACCTGTTCCTCAAATAACTCATGAATACATTTATCTTGAGGATAATCAGCTTGAGTATCATTCCACTCAACTAATAATTGATGCTGTTCTGCCTGAGTCAGCAAGGGCAGTAATGCTACTGGCTGCTGGAGATTGTCAACAATTGCTGGCAGTAAAGCCACAAAATGCTCCATCATCCGGGCAATCGTCGCCCCATCAAATAAATCTCTGTTGTAAGCACAGACACCCTTGAGTCCTTCTGGTGTATCCCACAAGTGAACTTCTAAATCCATTCGCACTGAATCCACTCCCGAATCCATTTCTTCCACTTCTAACCCAGGCAGATTCCAGGGAGAGGAGGGAGCGTTTTGCAGAGCAAACACCACTTGCACCAGAGGGTTTCGATCTAGATTCCGCTCTATTTGCAACTGTTCGACTAACATCTCAAAGGGTAAATCTTGATGGTCATAAGCCTCTTGAGTCACCCGTCGCACCTGTGCCAATAACTCTTCAAAGTTTAGTTCTGTAGATAAATCAAATCTCAGTGCCAAAGTATTGACAAAAAACCCAATTAAACCTTCAATTTCTGTGCGGTTGCGATTAGCAATTGGTGAGCCTACTACCACATCTGTTTGTCCACTGTAGCGAGACAGCAACACCACAAAACCTGCCAGCAGTGTCATAAACAGTGTGGTTCCCGTCTCTTGAGAAAGCTGTTTGAGTT
>NZ_JADEXH010000010.1:0-139145 GCF_015207205.1 Sphaerospermopsis sp. LEGE 08334
AGACTGGGGATTGGAGAAGAAGCAGGGGAGCAGGGGGCAGGGAGAGATTTTTTGTATTTTCCCAGTCACAAATCACCAATCACCAATCACCAGTCACCTTTCAAGAATTACGAATTATTGTGACACTTAATGTAGTATTTTTAAGAAATAGAGATTATTATTCCCACGCTTTTCATAGCACACGCCTAAAATATCAATAATGTTTGGTCTAATTGGACATCTGACAAGTTTAGAACACGCTCAATCTGTAGCTCAAGAATTGGGATACCCAGAATATGCCGATCAAGGGCTAGACTTTTGGTGTAGCGCCCCACCGCAAATAGTTGACCACATCACCGTTACCAGCGCAACAGGTCAAAAAATTGAAGGAAAATATGTAGAGTCGTGCTTTTTGCCGGAAATGTTGGCAAATCGGCGGATTAAGGCAGCAACACGCAAAATATTGAATGCTATGGCTCATGCTCAAAAGCATGATATCAATATCACAGCTTTGGGTGGTTTTTCTTCAATTATTTTTGAGAACTTCAATTTAGAGCAGTTTCAACAAGTCCGTAATGTCACATTAGAGTTTGAACGTTTCACTACAGGCAATACCCATACAGCTTATATTATCTGCCGTCAGGTAGAAGCAGCTTCCCAGCAATTAGGAATAGAACTTTCAAAAGCAACTGTAGCAGTGTGTGGGGCGACTGGTGATATTGGCAGTGCAGTTACTCGCTGGCTGGATAAAAAAACAGATGTCCAAGAACTACTATTGATCGCCCGTAACCAAGAACGTCTACAAGCACTACAAGCAGAATTGGGACGTGGTAAGATTATGGGTTTAGAAGAGGCACTACCCCAAGCAGATATTGTAGTTTGGGTGGCGAGTATGCCCAAAGGTGTAGAAATAGATCCCACAGTGTTAAAGCAACCATGTTTATTGATTGATGGTGGCTATCCTAAAAACTTAGGGACAAAAATTCAGCATCCAGGTGTGTATGTGTTAAATGGTGGAATTGTAGAACATTCCCTGGATATTGACTGGAAAATTATGAAAATCGTCAATATGGAAGTTCCAGAACGGCAATTGTTTGCTTGTTTTGCGGAATCAATGTTATTGGAATTTGAGAAGTTATACACTAACTTTTCTTGGGGGCGCAATCAGATTACCGTAGACAAAATGGAATATATTGGTCAACTATCGCTTAAACATGGTTTTAGACCATTATTAGTTTAGGGGCTGGTGATTGGGGACTGGGGATTGGGGACTGGGAAAATACAAATAATTTCACCCTGATCTCTGCTCCCCTGCTTCTTCTCTGTCACCTGTCACCTGTCACCTGTCACCTAATTTTTAACTATGGCAACTACTGAACGCAAACCCCTACTATTGGATTTTGAAAAGCCTTTAGCAGAACTGGCTACCCGCATTGATCAAATTCGGCAACTAGCAGATGAAAATGGTGTGGATGTTTCCGGGCAAATTCGCCAACTGGAAACCAGAGCGATGCAACTGCGGGAAGAAATTTTTAGCAGTTTGACACCTTCTCAAAGACTGCAAGTGGCAAGACACCCACGCCGCCCTAGTACCTTAGATTACATCCAGGCGATTAGTGATGAATGGATGGAGTTACATGGCGATCGCTGTGGTGGTGATGATCCGGCTTTAGTCGGTGGTGTGGGTCGTTTGGGTGGACAACCTGTGGTCATGTTGGGTCATCAAAAAGGCCGGGATACTAAAGATAATGTCGCCCGGAATTTTGGCATGGCTGCACCTGGAGGATATCGTAAAGCACTGCGGTTAATGGAACACGCCAATAAATTTGGGATGCCCATTATTACCTTTATTGATACCCCCGGAGCTTGGGCGGGTATAGAAGCAGAACATCAAGGACAAGGTGAAGCGATCGCCTATAATTTACGGCAAATGTTTTGTTTTGATGTACCAATTCTCTGTACCGTCATTGGTGAAGGTGGTTCTGGTGGTGCTTTGGGTATTGGTGTGGGCGATCGCCTGTTGATGTTTGAACACTCTGTTTATACCGTTGCTACCCCAGAAGCTTGCGCTGCTATTTTGTGGAAAGATGCAGCTAAAGCACCCCAAGCCGCAGTAGCATTAAAAATCGTTTCCCACGACTTGAAAAACTTGGGTATTATTGATCAGATTTTACCAGAACCTATCGGTGGCGCTCATTCTGACCCCTTAACCACAGCTACCACCCTCAAACAAGCTTTGTTAGATAATTTGGATGAACTTAACCGCTTAACACCAGCCGAGCGCCGTCAACTGCGCTATGAGAAATTTAGAAAAATTGGTGTGTTTACCGAAATTGCTCAATAAAAATAATAACTATATCTGATTAGCACTTCAACAATGCTATAATTGCCTATAGCTTAAAGATTCTTAACAATCTGAGCAGCTATAGGCATTTTGTTGTGTATTCATGAAAAAGCTTGATATAAAAGCCTAATTATTCACGTCAAGACTTTCGGATCTGACAGGTAAGGCTGATAACAGGCAATATACCCATATTGATAAACGGTTCTAGCAATATTGAGCATAAAATCAACTGATTTTAAGAATTATTTAACTGATTGGGTAGGTAGTGAATAGCAAAACTGCCAAAAAAATTGGAGATACCATGAGTTTTGAGCAGAAAAGACGCGCTTTAATTACTGGTGCAAGCAGTGGAATAGGTAAAGCAACGGCTTTAGCCTTTGCCAAGGCGGGAATAGATGTTGCTTTAGTCAGCCGTTCTCAGGAGAAGTTAGAAGGGGTAGCAGCAGTAGCAAAAGAAATAGGAGTAGAAGCAAAAGCTTTCACCGTTGATCTGGGTAGTGTTGCCCAAGTAAAAACCAAAATTCAGGCGATCGCCGATGAATTTGGCGAAATAGACATTTTGGTAAATAATGCCGGTATAGGATACACTGCCAATTTAAGCGATACTCCCTTAGAAGACTGGCAGCGGGTAATTGATTTAAATATTACCAGCGTCTTCCAGTGCATGATGGCAATTGTGCCAGGAATGAGGCAACGAGGTAAAGGGACAATTATTAACATTGCCTCAATAGCTGCCAAACAAGCTTTTGCTGGTTGGGGGGCTTACTGCGTCAGCAAAGCTGGTTTACTCGCCCTTTCTGAAACATTGGCACAAGAAGAACGAGTCCACGGCATTCGTGTAACAGCAATTTGTCCAGGTGCTGTCAATACTGAAATTTGGGATACGGAAACAGTTAATGTTAACTTTGACCGTACCAAAATGTTAACTCCAGAAATAGTAGCTCAGACAATTCTGCACACTGTTTTATTACCACAAGAAGCAGTCATTGAAGAATTAACATTGATGTCTAATGCTGGTGTTCTTTAATTGTTAGGTGACAGGTGACAGGTGACAGGTGACAGGTGACAGTAAAAAGGCAAGAGGCAAAAGGCACTCATGCAAGAGTTTATTCTTCCCAATTACCAATCACCAATCACCAATCACCAATTACCAATTACCAATTACCAATTACCAATTGTCAATTATCAATTGTCAATTATCAATTATCAATTATCAATTACCAAGACTAATACCATGACTATTGCTAGTTCTAACGGTTCTAATCGCTCACAATCTCCTCTGATTCCTGATTTAGCGCAAGCTATCAGTAGCAGACCTGACCGCAATACCCATAATGGTAAACAGGCAGATTTGCACCCACCCTCAGAGGAAAGTATGGAGCAAATGATGGAAGCCGTGCGGACAATGCTTATAGGTGTTGGAGAAGATCCAGAACGGGAAGGACTACTGAAAACACCAAAGCGCGTAGCTGAAGCTATGAAATTTCTCACCAGTGGTTATAACCAATCCTTAGAAGAACTGGTGAATGGGGCGATTTTTGATGAAGGCCATGAAGAAATGGTGTTAGTGCGAGATATAAATTTCTTCAGTCTTTGTGAACATCATATGTTGCCATTTATGGGTAGAGCGCACGTTGCTTATATTCCCAATCAAAAAGTTGTCGGTTTAAGTAAATTGGCGCGAATTGTAGAAATGTATGCTCGTCGTTTACAAGTTCAAGAAAGACTAACTCGCCAAATTGCCGAAGCAGTTCAAACTATTCTTGAGCCAAAAGGTGTAGCTGTAGTGATGGAAGCTACCCATATGTGTATGGTGATGCGTGGTGTACAAAAACCTGGTTCTTGGACTGTTACCAGTTCTATGGTTGGTGTATTCCAAGATGAGCAAAAAACCCGTGAAGAATTTTTGAATTTGATTCGTCATCAAGCTGCTTTCTTTTAGGTAAGTATTCAGCCGTCAGCTATCAGAAAAAATCTGAAAACCATCAATAAATAGGCTGTAAATTCCTTTTATTAACTCCGTCTCTTTTTAATTATTAGCAATATCGCTCATTCTCAAAATGTGTTAGGGGGTGAGTGATATTTTTTTGGTAATTGGTGATTCAATTTTGGATTTTGGATTTTGGATTTTGGATTGTTTGTTTCACTTCCAGTCTAAAATATCAAGTCTCAAATCTAAAAATTTTCTCCCAATCTCTACTGTCACCTGTCACCGTGGCGTAGCACCTGTCACCTATTATATAATTATCTAATAAATCCTTAATCATATAAGTGATTGTACATATGACTGATAAACAGGAACTGTCAGAACAGGATATTTGTACAAAGTATATTTTACCTGCCTTGGTTCGTGCCGGTTGGGATATTACCAAACAAGTACGAGAACAGGTATATTTTACCGATGGTCGAATTTATGTTAAAGGTAATCAAGCTAAACGTGGAAAAGCTAAAAAAGCTGATTATATTCTTTACTATAAACCGAATATTCCCATTGCTGTAATTGAAGCTAAAAAAAATATTTACCCTCTTGGTGCAGGAATGCAACAAGCTTTAAATTATGCAGAAATATTAGATTTACCTGTAGCTTTCAGTTCCAATGGTGATGGTTTTTTAGAACATGATAGATCGGGTTTTTCTAATTTAATTGAACAAGAATTAAGTCTTGATAATTTCCCCACTCCTGAGCAACTTTGGCAGAAATATAAAAAATATAAAGGAATAGAAACACCAGAAGCGGAAAAAATAGCTAGTTTTGATTACTTTTTTGATACTCAAGGTCGTCAACCACGATATTATCAACAAATTGCTATTAATCGTACAGTAGAAGCAATTGCTAAAGGTCAAAATCGGTTACTTTTAGTCATGGCCACTGGTGCAGGGAAAACTTACACCGCTTTTCAAATTATTTATCGGTTGTGGAAAAATGGTATTAAGCAAAGAGTCTTATTTTTAGCAGATCGTCATGCTTTAATTAGTCAAACAAGAAGGGGTGATTTTAGACATTTTCAAGATAAAATGACGGTGATTAAAAATAAAAACATTAATGATGCTTTTGAAATCTATTTGGCATTATATCAAGGATTGGTTAATTATGATGATGATATTTTGGATGCTTATAAACAATTTAGTCCTGATTTTTTTGATTTAATTATAGTTGATGAATGTCATCGTGGTAGTGCTGCTGCTGATAGTAAATGGCGAGAAATTTTAGAATATTTTAGTGGTGCTACCCAAATCGGTTTAACTGCAACTCCCAAGGAAACAAAGGAAATTTCTAATACTGAATATTTCGGTGAACCGATTTATATTTATTCTCTGAAACAGGGAATTGATGATGGTTTTCTTGCACCTTATAAAGTGATTCGGATAGGTTTAAATGTAGATTTAGAAGGTTATCGTCCTGAAAGGGGAAAACGAGATAAATCAGGTTATTTTGTGGAAGATAAAATCTACAATCTTAAAGATTTTGATAGACATTTAGTAATTGATGAAAGAACCAAAACAGTCGCTAAAAGGGTAATGGAATATTTAAGAAAAACCGATGTTTATGCAAAGACAATTATTTTCTGTACAGATACAGAACACGCGGCAAGGATGCGTCAAGCGATTATCAATGAAGCGGGTAATTTAGCTTTAAAAAATCATAAGTATGTAATGCGTATTACTGGAGAAGATAAGGAAGGAAAACAGGAACTTGATAATTTTATTAATCCCGAAGAACGTTATCCTGTAATTGCAACAACTTCTAAATTAATGACGACGGGAGTTGATGCACAAACTTGTAAATTAATTGTGCTTGATACTAATATTGAATCCCCTACGGAATTTAAACAAATTATTGGTAGAGGTACGAGAATTAATGAACAATTTGATAAGCAGTTTTTCACAATCATGGATTTTAGAAATGTTACAGATCAATTTGCTGATCCGAATTTTAATCATCATCCCATTATGATTAAAGAACTCGGTAAAAATCAACCGTTAACTATAGAAGATATTAATGGCAATTTAACAGAATCTATTATTGATCAAGATACTGGGGAAGTAATTGATTTTAGTGACAGTGCTGAGAATTTTATTGATACTAAACCGAAAATTATTCAAGGTGGTAATATTGTTTCGGAAAAACGTGATAAGATTTATATTACAGGAGTTTCTATTGCGATTCTCAATGAAAGAGTGCAATATTTGAATGAAGCAGGAGAATTAGTTACTACCAGTTTACGCGATTATACTAAACAAAATTTATTGCAAGAGTTTAGCAGTTTGGATAATTTTTTAACCCGCTGGAATGAAGCTGATAAAAAAGCTGCTTTGATTGCAGAATTACGAAACCATGATATTATTGCTGAGGAGTTAGAACAGGAAATTAAAAAAGATTTAGATTTGTTTGATTTAATTTGTTATGTTGCTTGGAATCGTCCACCTTTAACTCGTAAACAAAGAGCAGAAAATGTAAAAAAACGAGA
This sequence comes from Sphaerospermopsis sp. LEGE 08334, assembly GCF_015207205.1. Classification (NCBI taxonomy): domain Bacteria; kingdom Bacillati; phylum Cyanobacteriota; class Cyanophyceae; order Nostocales; family Aphanizomenonaceae; genus Sphaerospermopsis; species Sphaerospermopsis sp. LEGE 08334. The sequence continues at coordinate 6,793 of NZ_JADEXH010000010.1, forward strand.
TTATTTTACTAAATATGGTGAAAAAGCAAGGGACGTTTTAAATGCACTTTTGGAAAAATACGCGAATGAGGGAATTGAAAATATTGAAGATTTATCTGTACTGAAATTAGAACCTTTAAAACAATTTGGTTCTCCTCCAGAAATTGTGAAAATTTTTGGTGGTAAGTCTCAATATATTTCCGCTTTACGAGAGTTAACTTCTGAGTTGTATAAAATAGCAGCATGATTAGTAATTGATTAAAAATTGTGTTCAAGTCTGTGTTATAATACGGTGAAAATGTTTAAACTGGGGAAACTTGACTGGTAATATATATGAAAGGATTTTGGGAGAATTACAAACTGCGATCGCTTTTATGGAATTTTATACACATTGAAAACTAATTATTGAACATTATGAATATTCAAGTTAAACCAGAAACTCAGGAATTGATACAGGCTTATATTGCTACAGGTCACTACAATAATGCTGATGAAGTGATCAGTAAAGCACTTAAATTATTGTCAGAATGGGAGAAAGGTTATCAACAATGGGAACAGGAAACACAGGAAAAGTTGGGTGTAGGACTTGCCCAAATTGAAAGAGGTGAGGTAATTGATAGTAATATTGTTATGGCAAGATTACATGAGAAAATTAGACAAGCCCGTGAGAGTAAAAAATAATGGAATATGTTTTATCTGTAGAGGCAACTAAGGATTTAGAAGATATTTTAGATTATTTTCTCCAGCGTAATATTGATGCTGGGGAAAGGTTTATTCAAGAATTTAATAATAAATGTAGTAATATAGCGAGGTTTCCTAAAATTGGGCGTAGTTATGGAAATATAGACTCTCTTTTAAGGGGTATTCCTATTGATGGATATATTATTTTTTATCGGGTCTTTGAAAATAGTATTGTTATTGTGAGGGTTGTTAGTGGTTATCGAGATTTAGAATCTTTGTTTTTAGAACCAGATAAATAAGTATTCTTAGGATGCGTTAGGATGAAATCCATAACCCACCCTACTATTTTATGGTATTCTCTTAAATTATACATTTTTATTTTGCTCTCACATAATCATCAACTATGAAAAATCTCGGCGGTAGTATTAAAAGTTTACGTAATTTCATGCGGAAAGATCCAGGCGTTTCCGGTGATGGACAAAGAATTGAACAGTTAGGTTGGTTATTGTTTCTGAAAATTTTAGATGCAAGTGATCATGAGTTAGAATTAATCAAAGATGATTTTATTTCTCCTATTCCTGAACATTTACGCTGGTGTAACTGGGCGGTTTCTCAACAGGGAATGACTAATGGGAAAAAATCATTAACTGGTGATGAGTTACGGGATTTTATTGATAAAGAATTATTCCCCGCTTTGCGAAATTTAGATACTAGCACCGGGAATAAACGCGCAGTAATTATTAAAGAGATTTTTCAAGGTACTAATAATTATATGAAAAATGGGACTATTATCCGTCAGGTGTTAAATAGTCTCAATGAAATTGATTTTGAAAGTTCGGAAGATCGTCATTTGTTCGGTGATATTTATGAAACGATTTTGCGAGAATTACAAACTGCGGGCGCTTATGGGGAATTTTACACACCCCGCGCTTTAACTGAATTTATGACAGAAATGGTTAACCCGATGTTAGGGGAAATTGTTCTCGATCCTGCTTGTGGTACGGGTGGTTTTTTAACTTGTGCAATTAATCATTTACGTTTGCAAGGTGTTGATAATGTCCGAGATTTGCAAACTTTAGAAAAAACGATTAAGGGTATGGAATTTAAACCTTTACCCTTTATGTTAGCGGTGACAAATTTATTTTTACATGAAATTGAAGTTCCGAATATTGAATATACAGATAGTTTAAATCGAGAATATACTTCTATTAATAGTAAAGATCGGGTAGATGTGATTTTAGCTAACCCTCCTTTTGGTGCTTCGGTAACAGATGGAGTAGAAGATAATTTTCCCATGAATTATCGCACTACAGAAAGTGCAGATTTGTTTTTATTATTAATAGTGAGGTATTTACATGATGGGGGACGGGCTGGTATTATTTTACCTGATGGTTCGTTAACGGGGGATGGGGTAAAAGCGCGGATTCGTCAGCATTTATTAGAGTCTTGTAATTTGCATACTATTGTCCGTTTACCTAATTCTGTGTTTCAACCTTATGCTTCGGTGGCGACTAATTTGTTATTTTTTACCAAGGGTGAACCGACTAAGGAAATTTGGTATTGGGAACATCAATTACCGGAAGGTGTGAAGGCGTATTCTAAGACGAAACCGATAAATAAAAATGAGTTTCAGGATTTAAAGAAATGGTGGGATAAAAGAGAGGAAAATGAGCAAGCATGGCGGGTAAGTTTTGAGGAGTTAGAGAAGAATGGTTTTAATTTGGATGTGAAAAATCCTCATGTTCAGGAAGTGAAAAGGGGTTATAGTTCTGTGGATTTGTTGGAGATGTTGCATGATTCTTTAAAGGAAAGTGATAGAATTTTGGATTTATTAAAAGAAGGTATTTCTAATGAGTAAATGGCAAAAAGTAAAAATTGGTGATCTCTTAATTCGCTCAAAAATACCAATTGAAATAGAAGAACACAAAGAATACAAACGTATAACTATAAGAAGTAAACACCAAGGAGTGTATGTAAGAGATAAGGAAATTGGTAAAAAAATTGGAACAAAAAAACAATTTATTCTCAAATCTGGACAATTTGTAATGTCTAAAATTGATGCTAGATATGGAGCTTTTGGAATTGCAGGAGATGATGTTAATGGTGCAATAATAACAGGTAATTTTTGGGCTTATGACATTAATCATTCTTTAACAACCGCAGAATGGATAAATCAATATACAAATTCTCCTGCTTTCTATGATCTTTGTGAAAGAGCAAGTAGTGGTATTACTCATAGAAGATATTTAAATGAACAAATTTTTCTCAATCATGAGCTATTGATTCCTTCCCTTGATGAGCAATTAGAAATTTTATTTTTAAATAATCATAAATCTGAACTAATCCATATCTTAAACAATGAATTAAATAACCAAGAAATATACATTACCCAACTAAAGCAAGCGATTTTACAAGAAGCGATATCTGGTAAATTAACAGCAGAATGGCGTAAACAAAACCCGATTCAGAAAGGTGTTCCTGATACGGATGCTGTTGCACTTCTGGCTAAAATTAAAGCAGAAAAACAACAATTAATTACTGAGGGTAAACTGAAGAAAGAAAAACCTTTACCTCCTATTTCTAGTGATGAAGTTCCCTTTTCTTTACCTGATGGTTGGGTTTGGTGTCGTTTAGTAGAGATTGCTGAAGGATTTGAATATGGAACAAGTTCCAAATCACTTAAAATTGGAAAAGTCCCAGTTTTAAGGATGGGAAATTTACAAAATGGATTAATTGATTTAAAAGATTTAGTATATACAGATAATGAGGAAGAAATAGAACAATATAAATTATCCTATGGTGATTTACTCTTTAACAGAACTAACAGCAGAGAATTAGTAGGAAAAACATCTTTATTTCTTGATAACGAAAAAATGATTTATGCAGGTTATTTAGTGCGTTATAGGATGATTGGAAAAATAAATTTCTACTATACTAATTATGTGATGAACTCTCAACTTCATAGAGAATGGTGTAATACAGTAAAGAGTGATGCAATAGGACAATCTAATATTAATGCTACTAAATTAAGAAGTTTTATTTTCCCCCTTCCTCCCCTTACAGAACAAAAAGCAATAGTAGAAAAAGTAGATTATTTAATGAAGCAAATAGAGGAACTAGAAGCACAAATAAAACACCGGAAACAACTAGCAGAAGAACTGATGCAAACAGTGTTACGGGAAGCGTTTGTCTGATAGCGTAGCGTGGCGAAAGCCATATCAGGATAACCAGGATTAAAGGATTCACAGGATAGGAGAGAAATTAAAAATTAAATATCCGCGTTCATCTGCGTTCATCTGCGTTTAATTAAAATGTCAGAATCAGGATAACCAGGATTAAAGGATTTACAGGATATGAGAGAAATTAAATATCCGCGTTCATCTGCGTTCATCTGCGTTTTTATTTTGTCAGAATCAATCAATCATCCTCAAAAATCACAAATCATCATTTTTAAACATCTTCTAAAAATTCCAAGAAAGAATTAACACCTACCAACTTGATACCAAAAGCTTCCATTTCTTTTCTCAGTGTATCATCAGCACGTAAATCATCATCTCCAGATACGATTAGATTTGCTTGACCATCAATCGCTGTCGCTAGTACAGGTAAATCTTTAGTATCTCGACAGTTTGGAGGAATTGTTGTAACTTCAACCCATATTAAACGGTATTTTAACTGTTGTTCTATTCTAATAGCTTGATTTTCATTAATTCGTTGTTTTAAGCGAGGACGATTCCAAACATCATGAAATTCATCCAACAATGGTTGACTCATCAATAACTGGAATTTATTATCATTAAATGCTGCTAATATTGGTAATGTGACTCGCCCTCTTAATAAAATGCGAATCCAAATATTAGTGTCAATAACTACCCGAAATGTCATTTTTTACCGATTTGCTGACGCACAGCTTTGATTTCTGCCATAATATCATCATCTGTAATATTATCAATAGGTGGTTGACTGTACAATTCTTGAATTAGAGCTTTTAAATCAGCAGCTAAATCAACTTTTATTAATTCTTGAGCTACAATTGCTCTTTCTGCTGGTTGTAATTGTTGTACAACTGCAATTAATTGTTCTAAAGTAATCGGGACTGATATCATCATCATGTTTTCCCCAATCATTGTTTAAATTTATCAATTAAATTATAAATTATTTAGAGTATTTTGCCAATAATTATTACCCAATATCATCCTGTACATCCTTAAATCCTGGTTATCCTGATTCAGACAAAAATTGAACATCCTGAAAATTCTTAAATCCTGTAAATCGTGATTCAAATATCTACAGATTTTAACCTAGCAAATAATAACGCCACCTTATCTAAATCTTTATCTCCTGGTGAACGTTCTACACCACTAGATAAATCAATTCCATTGGGATGAATTTGATTTAAAGCTGTTAAAATATTATCTGGTGTTAGTCCTCCTGCTAAAAACCAAGGACGACTAGGTTTATAAGCTTGTAACATTTCCCAATCTAATGTTTTTCCTGTTCCTCCTAATTGTTGGGGATGGTAAGCATCTAATAGTAAAGTATCTACATAATCAATATAATTAGCTGTGGTTTCTAATTGTTGTAAATTTCTCACTCGCAAAGCTTTAATAATTTCTATGTTTGGTAAAATCTGACGTAATTGATAACAAAATTCTGGTGTTTCATCTCCGTGCAACTGTACACCCGTTAAATTAGATGCTTGTACAACTTCACTAATTTGTAAAATGCTGCTATTGGCAAAAACACCAATTTTATCAATATGATCTGGCAATTGTGATACTGCTGCTCGTATTTGCTCTATATTAACGTAGCGTGGTGAAGTTTGTGCACAGATAAAACCTAGTGCAGTTGCACCTAAGTTGGCTATAGCTAAAGACTGCTGTGGTTGAGTAATTCCGCAAATTTTAACTCGCATTTAAGTGTAAGATAAGTGTAATAAATGATGTGAGAGATTAAAAATAATTACAAAAGTACATTAATTTAAAGGAAAAACTTTTGCTTTGTCCTAGCTAATTCTATAATTTTGTAGGTTTGGATTCATTTTTCATCATAGGAGAATACATCTTGTTATCATCTATTTTATTAGCAGCAGCATCCGTACCCGCTACACCTGAGTGGAGTCCTACAGTTGGTATTATTATCAGTGCCAGTTGTTTGGTGGTACTTTTACTCAGTTTGGCAAGTAAAGCACCCAAAGTAGGACCCCAAATGCCTTTACTTCCCGTAAGTGTAGCAGGTTTTATCGGTGCAATGGCTTTCGGTCATGTAATTGGTATTGGTATTGTTTTAGGACTGACTAACATCGGTCGTTTATAAGTTTAATTTAATGCTCTTTTACTAGAGAGTAACTTAAAAATTCGGCGGTAGGTAAACATTAACTTACTTACCGCTTTTTTATGTCTGGGAACTGGGAACTAATGGAAAATTGATAATTGATAATTGATAATTGATACAGCAGTTTCGACGTGAATGAGGTACAAATTTAGATCACAAAACCTTACACCAAAAGGATTTTCAAGCTGATAGCTGCTGTAATTCATAACTTCTACCTCCCCTACCTCTCCTACTTCCCCTGCCTTCTGCTATGGTGAGAAATATAAGAAATATATAAATAAATTGATGTAATGCAAAAAAATTGGCAAATTGGATCTTTGTTTGGCATTCCTCTGTTTTTGGACTCCCTATGGTTTGTAATTGTTGGGTTGGCAACTTTAAATTTTGGGGTTGCTTACCAAGGATGGGGAACTGTCACAGCTTGGAGTGCGGGACTGGTAATGGCACTGCTGTTATTTACTTCTGTGCTGTTGCATGAGTTGGGGCATAGTTTGGTGGCGCAGTCCCAAGGAATTAAAGTTAATTCCATTACGCTGTTTTTCTTTGGTGGTATTGCGGCGATAGAGGAAGAGTCAAAAACTCCAGGTAAAGCTTTTCAAGTGGCGATCGCTGGTCCTGCGGTAAGTATTATCCTGTTTTTGTTGTTAACTCTAGGTTATCAAGTGATTCCTGATACTACATTATTAAATGTTATGGTCAGGGATTTAGCAAGAATTAACTTGGTTGTGGCTTTATTTAACTTGATTCCCGGTTTACCTTTGGATGGGGGACAGGTATTAAAAGCAGCACTGTGGAAAATTACAGGCGATCGCTTTCAAGCAGTACATTGGGCGGCTAAGTCTGGACAAATTTTAGGTTATTGTGCGATCGCTTTTGGATTTGCTATAGACTTCTTTACCCAGGAATTGGTAACAGGTTTGTGGATTGTATTATTAGGATGGTTTGCAATTCGTAACGCCAATACCTATGACAATGTTACCACCCTGCAAGAAACTCTGATTAAACTCCAAGCATCTGACGCAATGACTCGTGATTTTCGCGTAGTTGACGCAAATAAAACATTACGGGAATTTGCGGACTTATATCTTTTAGATACATCTTTTCCCCATACATCACACATTGCACATACTTATTTTGCTGCATCCGATGGACGTTATCGGGGTTTAGTGAAAATTGATGATTTGCGGACAACCGAAAGAAGTCAGTGGGAAACTGAAACTTTGCAAACTATTGTTCATCCCCTGAACACAATACCCACTGTCAGCGAATCAACTTCTTTAGCAGACGTTATCAACAAACTAGAAAACGAACAGCTACCCCAAATCACCGTACTTTCTCCCGCAGGTGCGGTAGCTGGTGTGATTGATAGGGGAGATACTGTCAAGTGTTTAGCACAAAAGTTAAATTTGCAAATCAGCGAAGGGGAAATAAAGCGGATTAAAGAAGAAGGGATTTTTCCCCCTGGTTTGCAGTTAGGGGTAATAGCAAAGTCAGTAGGTGAGAGGTGACAGGGGAAGAAAATTTTAGATTTTAGATTTTAGATTGGAGATAACAAAAACAATCCAAAATCCAAAATCCAAAATAAAAAACTTCTGACTCCTATCCCCTGACAGAAAGACTTTCTCAGCAACCCCTAATTATTACTAATTATTAAGTTCGAGATTCTAAAGGATTGGCAATGTAATTAAATGTTGGTTCAGAATTCCAAGGACCTCGTTGATCTGGCTCAGTTCCGTTTGTTGATAAGTTGTAATAAAGAGAGACAGTTTCATCTGGTTGAACATTGCCAAAAATAGGATCAGTCAACTTACCCAAAGAATCCAAAGCTTTCATAAACATTTGGGTATGAGAAATTTCTCTTGTTAACAAATGCACTAAAGTATTTTTAGTTCCTTGATCTGTGGATAGTTTAATTAACTCCTCATAAGTTTGCCGAGCGCCAGCTTCTGCACCAATATTCGCCCGTAAATCTCGAACTACATCACCACCTTCATTCAAGTAATTTGCAGTCCAAGCATGACCTTGACTATCAAGAAAATGAGGTCCGATTCCGCGAAGAGCAAAAAGAGTGCTTCTGTAAGCTTCGGTTTGGTCGGTATTTTTTGTATGAGATTCTATGAGTTTACCAACCATTTCTAAATGACCAAATTCTTCAATAGCAATATCTTGGAGCATATCCCGAATACCAGGATTTTCCACATGAAAAGATTGCACCCAATATTGCAACGCGGCTGTGAGTTCTCCAGTTGCACCGCCAAATTGCTCTAGAAGTAATTGAGCAAAGCGGGGGTTAGGTTCATCAACTTTGACAAAATGAATCGGTTCTTTTTTGTGAAAAAACATACAATACAATTAATTCAAATTTCCAACTTCAAAACCCAAAATCTAAAATCCCGAATCTAAAATCCAAAATCCAAAATCCAAAATCTAAAATCTAAAATCTAAAATCTAAAATTGAATTTATGCTCGGCTACTTCTTTGGAATAGCATCCATAAATAAATCGCAATTACTGCGCCAATTATTGCCACCAAAAGACCGGGAATACTTAAAGTTGCAGCCGAAAGTTGTAGAGTACCAGTGCGGAGAAGTGTAAATAAAGTTCCACCGATAAAAGCACCTACAATACCTAAAATTATTGTTGAGAGAATGCCACCGCCTTGATGACCAGGATAAACAGCTTTAGCAAGCGCACCAGCTAATAGTCCTAAAATTATCCAAGCAATAATATTAATCATTGCCGATTACCTCGATAGTTTATACTGTATCAAATTTATTAGTATTGAAAGATAAATTTTTCTACCTGTTGATATATTTATTTAAATCAAAAGTTGTAGATAAAGGATTCAGGCTATCATAATTGTTAATTCCTGTTAATTCCATAAACATAAAAATATACCCCAATTATTAGATAATTAGGGTATTTAACCAATCACCAATTACCAATTACCATACTCAAATAGCACGAGAGAATTTAGTTTCTTTAATTCTGCTATGAGTATCGAAGTTAACGGCGATATTTCTCACCAATAATCTACCAGTATCGGTAATTTGGATTTCGTCGGCTAATAAATTTACAAGTCCATCATCTTCCAGGGGTTTTAAGTCTTCTAGTTCCTGGGCAAAATATCCATCAAAATTGATGTGATATTTCTTTTCAATGTCTGATTTATGTAACTGGAAGTGAGACATAATAGACATAATTACATCCCGTCTGATGATATCATCTTGGGTTAATTTAATGCCTTTACTGGTGGGAAGAATACCTGCTGTTACAGCTTGATAATAGTCCTTTAACCCTTTATGGTTTTGAGCATAAGCATCTTCTAACATACTAATAGATGTAGAACCAAAACCAAAAAGTTCGGTTTCTGCGTGAGTTGTATAACCTTGGAAGTTGCGTTTGAGAGTACCATTTTGTTGAGCGATCGCCAATTCATTATTAGTTTTGGCAAAATGATCCATACCGATAAACAAATACTCATTATTTGTTAATTCTTCAATGGTCATTTTCAGGATATCTAACTTTTCCTGAGCGCCCGGTAATGTAGCCGGATCAATTCTTTTTTGTACAGGTTTCATCCAAGGTACATAGGCAAAATTAAACACCACAACTCGATCAGGATCTAGAGCAATTGTCTTTTTGACAGTTTCTCTAAAAGTATGTAGATTTTGGTAGGGTAAACCATAAATTAAATCTACATTTACACTAGCAAAATTAGCCTCTCTAATCCAACCCATTGCTTCAAACAGCATTTTTTCTGGTTGGATACGGTTGACTGCTTGTTGTACTTCTGGGTTAAAGTCTTGGATACCAAAACTAATGCGATTAAAGCCAATATCTCTGAGAAATCGAATATATTCTCTACTGATATAACGGGGGTTAATTTCAATAGAAACTTCTGCATTTTCATCAATAGTGAAATAACGATTAATCTTATTCCACAAAAATTCAACTTGACTTATTTCCAAATAATTTGGTGTTCCACCACCCCAGTGAATTTGCAAAACTTTGCGACTTGTATCTATTAATTCGCTGGTATTTTGGATTTCCTGCGCTAAATTTTGGAGATAAGGTTTGGCAATGTTCTTATTACCAGAAATCACCGTATTACAGCCACAGAAATAACAAGCACTCTGGCAAAAAGGAATGTGGAAATATAAAGATAGGGGCGTTTGACGTTGATTAGAATTAATGATGGCTCTTTCAAAGTCTGGCGCGGTAAATGTTTCACTTAATTCTGTAGCGGGTGGGTAGCTAGTATATCTGGGTGCGCGGGTGTCATACTTTTTGATCAGATCCAAATCGAATTTGACACCAGGTAATAGAAAGACCATCAAAACCTCCGAGTTACTGTTAATTGAATGCCTAGTAGTTGTACTAATTTGGAATTGGGTTTGAGTTGGGTTTGAATTTGTAGATTGGCAATAGGTTGATATTTATCTTTTGTTACCAATTGCCAAAACATTTGTATTTTTAGCTTCAAATAATGAAACTAAATAGCTAGGAATTACTGCAAGAAACCCGGTTTTGATTTAAAATACTATCTGCTTTTGTGGGGTATAGAATTCACGAATACACAAATTTGTTGGGTGGTGAATACTATTGTTGGAAATAAACCGCAAAGTACGCAAAGTACGCGAAGGAAGAAGAGTAGGAGCGGTTTTTTTTAGTTTGCAGGTAATTTACAGAGTGAAAATATCAAACTAGGTCGTTGTATGTAGCTCGACCTAATGCTTGCATTAAAATTGGTTCTAACTCTTTAATTATCTCCATATTTAAGTAGAAAGCATGGTTAGCTTCTGCTACAATTTTATCAGCCATCACATCATCAACAGGCACATTATCCAATGCTTGACGATACTTGTTTTTGAATGCCTGTTTATCGGGAATTTGGGCAAAGTTATAAAACTCAGTTCCTTCATAACCAGACAATTTCAAAGCTGACTGAGCGATTTTTTGTAGCATTTGTCCACCGGAAAGATCACCCATATAACGAGTATAAGCATGACCTAATAATAAAGCAGGTTCATGGGTAGAAAGTTGGTGAATACGCGCCAGGTATTTTTGAGTTGCTGTGGATGGTGTAATGAAATTTCGCCAGAGATTACCATGATAAAATAACATATCTTGTTCTAGAGATGCTTGGCGATTTAGTTCAGGAAAATACATTACACTAATTACAGGATGTTGTTTATGCTTCTCAATTGCTGCTTCTAGTTCACTGTAAACAAAATACAGATTACTCAAAAATTTACTAAAACATTCTCTGTCTACAACTCCTTGGACAAAACATTTCATAAAACCGACATTTTCTGCATCTGTATGAGCTTGTTGAGTACCAGAACGCAGTTTGAGGGCGAAATTATTACTCATTGTTGCTTCCTTCATTTTCAAGCGCCTAATTTGCTCAATAGTCATCGACTCGTTTACCAGTTCACAGTCGATGTCAACATGAAAAAATTGTTATTTTAGAGATATGGGTTTTACGCCTAGCTATCCAGCAAATACCACCGCTGATAAAGAACAAGGCAATTTTTATCTCTTACAAAATATTTAACTATCAATCTTCTTGTAAATATAAAGATATTCATATTTCTTTAGACTTTTAAATATAACGATATTCAGGATTTGATGATATTTTATTGAGTAAAATTACTCTATTTTTTGTATTGATAAATAAATTTACTTGGATTGAAAATAATTACTGAATTTTATGTATATACTTGTAAATAACAGTTAAAATAATAAAAAAGGATACTGCTATGAATACATCTGTAAAAACCATTACAGTCTACGATGAATTTATAGATTTTATTGCTGCTGGTACTACTCCCGAAAGTTTAATTAATTTCCACCTTTCGGAAACAGCACAAAACCGTTTAGAAGATTTAATTGATAAAGCTAAAAATAATGAACTCACCAAAGAAGAAAAACGGGAGTTAGATACTTTTTTAACTCTGGAACACATTATTACTTTAGCAAAAGCTAAGGCTCATAAATATATCAAAACTGAGGGTAAATAAAATGTCTCGTACTTACATTAATTTAGAAACAAGGCGGTTAGTTGTGGAACGTGCTGGTAATATCTGTGAATATTGTCTTATTTCAGCAATAGATAGATCATCTGGTTGTCAAGTTGATCATATAATTAGCGTTAAACACGGTGGAACAAGCACAGAGGATAATCTTTGTTATGCTTGTGTTTTTTGTAATTTGCAAAAAGGCACAGATTTAGGTTCAATAAATTGGCGAAATGGTGAACTGGTGAGATTTTTTAATCCCCGTCGAGACTTCTGGGGTGATCATTTTCGACTTGATGAAGCTGTGATTCAACCATTAACAGATATCGGTGAAGTAACAGCGCGTATTCTTGATTTTAACAATGATGATCGGATTCAAGAAAGAATATTTTTAATAGAAGTTGGTAAGTATCCATCACTAGCAGCAAAAGCAAAAATGAGTAAGTAAATCTAGGAAAAATGCCCTAAAAATTTTTCTGTAATTGCTAAATTATCTCAGATGATTTTGTACAAAATACTTTCAATAATTTAACTGATGACTACTCATTACTATTTATGCTTAGATAATTCTACAAGGATAAAATAGCAAAAGGAGTATCATGGTTAAGTCTTTAGAAACTCCCCCAGTTGAGTTGTTGAAACCAGGTGTCAAAGCACCTGTTCAAGAAACATTATTAACACCCCGATTTTATACCACAGATTTTGATGCTGTGGCGAAAATGGATATCTCTGGTCATGAAGAAGAAATCAGAGCTATAGTTGATGAACTCAAGGCAGATTATAACCGCCATCATTTTATCAGAGATGATGAATTTAAACAGTCTTGGGATCACATTCAGGGAGAAAAAAGACTTGCCTTTATTGACTTTTTAGAAAGGTCTTGTACTTCTGAATTTTCCGGGTTTTTACTGTTTAAAGAATTATCTCGTCGTCTTAAAAACAGTAATCCTTTACTCTCTGAAGCATTTGAATATTTAGCACGGGATGAAGCCCGTCATGCAGGTTTTTTAAACAAGTCAATGGCGGATTTTAATTTATCCCTTGACTTGAGTTATCTTACTAAAAACCGGACTTATACTTTCTTTCCGCCAGAATGGGTAATTTATACAGTTTACCTATCGGAAAAAATCGGTTATTGGCGTTATATTTTGGTATATCGCCATATCGCACAAAATCCAGAATTTCAATTTTATCCTTTATTTAGGAAGTTTGAAAGCTGGTGTCAAGATGAGAATAGACATGGTGACTTTTTCAAAGCTTTGTTACGTTCTCAACCCCAGTTATGGAATAATTGGAAAGCGCGTTTATGGGTGCGTTTTTTCCTTTTAACTGTGTTTGTCACCCATACAATGACAGTTTTTGAACGGGCGAATTTTTATGAAATTTTAGGAATTCATCCCCGTAAATACAATACTCAAGTAATCACAGAAACCAACAAAACCGCAGCTAGGGCTTTTCCTGTAATTCTAGATACAAATCATCCCTATTTCTTCTGGAATTTGGAACAATGTGCAATCAATAATCAGAAATTGATTGATCTCAAAAACAGTAAAAAATCTGTGATTGAGAAGTTCTTTCACAAGATACCATTGATTATAAATATCGTATGGTATATGTTGAAGCTTTACCTCCTTAAACCCATCAATGCGGAAAAGACTCGCCAAACTGTTTGTTAATTTTTTAAACTTGTGATTTGCGGTTTTTTCTTATTATTAATTTTTAATCTTGCGTAATTCCTCAGATCCCCGACTTTTGTTGAGAAGTCGAGGATCAATACTTTTATTTTAAGGTTTTGTTCGCGTAGCGTGCCGTAGGCAATCCCCCCAATCCCCCTTGAAAAGGGGGGCTAAAAATGCCTATTGTTTTCCCCTTTTTTAGGGGGACTAAGGGGGATCTTAATCTGATGATTCTTTACAGAAATTTAAGTATTATTTGATGCTATAAATTGTAAAATCTTCATGTCCTAAAAATCACGAAGATGATGAGGATTTTCACACAAGGTTATCGCTGGGTTATTTTATCAGTTAGCTTATTATTTTCTTTAATAGCTATTTTAGCCTGTTTTCAGGTTTTTGCTGGAGAAAATAAACCACATAATGCAGTTATTTTTGTGACTGATGGTTTACGTCCCATGACTGTAAATGCTACTGACACACCCACTTTACAGTCAATTAAAGAACAGGGTGTAAATTTTGTTAACTCCCATTCTCTATTTCCTACTTTTACCACAGCTAATGCTTCTGTGATTGCGACAGGTCATTATTTAGGTGATACAGGAGATTTTAGCAATAATATTAAAGTTAATAAACCAGTTAAAAGTGCAAAAAATACCATAGTTCCATTTTTAGAAAATGACGCAGTTCTCAGAGAAGTTAACCAACAATTTGGTAATAATTTTCTTAACGAAGTTAGTCTTTTAGCGATAGCGAAAAAATCAGGTTTTAGCACTGCTGCTGTGGGGAAATTAGGACCAGTTTTAATTCAAGATGTCACTCAAGAAACGGGTAAACCAACAATTATTATTGATGACGCTACTGGTACATCAACAGGAATACCTTTGAGTGAGGAAATTAGCAAATTATTAACCCAAAATTCCCTACCTTTAATTACACCATCACGGGGTGAAAATGGTAAAGCTGGTGATAGTAAAAATCCTGGTGCAAAAGTTGCCAATATTAAACAACAGCAATATTTTGTAGATGCGACAACTAAGGTAATTTTACCGCTTTTTAAACAACGTAAAAAACCTTTTATTTTGGTTTATTGGTCCCGTGATCCAGATGGAACACAACACAATCATGGTGATAGTTTAAATCAACTTGTTCCTGGTATCAATGGTCCTACTGTTCAAGCTGCAAAACGCAATGTTGATAATAATTTAGCGCAGATTATCGCCACTTTAAAAAAATTAGGTTTAGAAAAAACAACAAATATATTTGTGACTGCGGATCATGGTTTTTCTACCATTAGTAAAGAAAGTAAAACCAGTTATGCAGCAAGTCTTAGTTATGAAAATGTCCCTGCTGGTTTTTTACCTCCTGGTTTTTTAGGAATTGATTTAGCACATGATTTAGAACTTGATGTATTTAATCCAGATCAGGAAAATACACAATTTGAACCGACACAAGGACAATTTTCTAACCATAGTATTTTAGGCAAAGATTCGCAAAATTTAGAGATATTTATTGCTGGGAATGGTGGTTCTGATTTAATTTATTTACCTAATTTACCAAACAATGAAAATCAAAAAGATTGCGCCCAAAAAATTGTTAATTCTCTCCTCAAACAAGATTATGTAAGTGGTTTGTTTGTTAATGATACTTTAGGTGAAATTCCTGGTACATTACCTTTAAGTGCAATCAAATTACAAGGAAAATCACGCACTCCTACACCATCCATTGTTGTTAATTTCCGTTCTTTTGATACGGGTTGTGGTGTACCCACAGCTTGCGGTGTGGTTGTAGCTGATACTACTTTACAACAAGGTCAAGGAATGCACGGAAGTTTTAGCCGTGCGGATACTTTTAATAACATGATTGCCATCGGACCTGACTTTAAAAAGCAATATGTAGATAAAGCACCGGTGAGTAATGCAGATGTGGCTGTAACTCTGGCAAATGTGCTAAATTTACAAGTGCCTAGTCAGGGTAAACTGGTGGGAAGAGTGTTAAGTGAAGCTTTACGTGGTGGTGTAAATGAGGTAAATTTTCAATCTCATGTTTTAGAATCTGCACTAGCAGAAAATGGATTAAAGACGGTGTTGAAATATCAGACTGTGGGTGATACTCGTTACTTTGATGTTGCGGGTTTTCTGGGTAGGACTTTGGGTTTGTAGTTGTCAGAATCAGGATTTATCAATTGATAATTGATAATTGATAATTGACAATTGAGAATTGACAATTATTTAATTTAAGTTATCTATTATTGAAGGCATTAGGTTATAATTGATTTGATGGAATGTTAATTTGATCCTGTTTATCTGAGAATCCTGTAAATCCTAAATTTGACACACAAAATTCCTGTATCATCAAAATCAACACTATGACTAAATTATCAGTGAAAAATCTTTATCAAACAGACTTTGCTTTGTGGGTTGAAAACACAATCAGCAAATTAAAATCTCAAGATTATAGTCATGTAGACTGGGAAAATTTAATTGAGGAGATAGAAACTTTGGGTGGAAGAGATAGAAGAGAATTAGAAAGTAGATTAACTACTTTATTTGAACATTTACTAAAAAGACGTTATGTAAATTTACCTGAATGCTATCGTGGTTGGGATGTCACTATTAGCCGTACCCAACAGGAACTAAAACGGATTTTTAGAGATTCTCCCAGCTTGCGTAATTATTATTTAACGGTGGTTGATGAATGTTATCAAGATGCAGTGAAAAACATGAGTAAAGAATATGATAATCAATTCCCAGAAGATTGTCCTTTTCCAACAGATATAGATAGTTTCTTAACTATTAACTAAACTGTTATTTATCAGTATGATTAGAGGATAAAGAGTAAGTACATTTTTAATCATTTTCATCCTTTCATCCTGTAAAGCCTATTCAGCTTAACTTAGTAACATTAGTTACTTCACCTTATACTCAAAAAATAACCATCTATACATTATCGGTTGGATAGGGATAAAATTAAGAAGTATTCTAAAAATCCGGCATTTACCTTCACGGAGATTGTGGCCTGATGTTGCTGTGCCTCAGAATTGAAAATTTTGCCCTCATTGACCAGTTAGAATTAGAATTTGGTGCTGGTTTGAATGTTTTAACCGGTGAAACCGGCGCAGGAAAGTCAATCATTTTAGATGCGATTGATGCGATTTTAGGTGGTAAAATTTCTAGTCGTGTGATTCGCACTGGAACAAGTCGCGCTTTAGTAGAAGGAACTTTTAGTATTAATGCAATTTTATCGGCTTGGTTAAGTGAACAAGAAATTGATTTAATTGATGATAATTCAATAATTATTAGTCGAGAAATTACTGCTAATAACAATAATATCCGCAGTCGATCACGGGTAAATGGGGTGTTGGTAAATCGGCAAATGATGGGAAATTTGCGCGATCGCCTAGTAGAAATTACTGCCCAAGGTCAAACTGTACAAGTGGGACAATCTGCACAGGTGCGAGATTGGTTAGATTTATATGGTGGTGATAATTTAATTCAAAAACGTCAACAAGTAGCTGTTGCTTATAGTGCTTATCAACAAGCATACCAAACTTTAGAAAAACGCCGCACTTCGGAAAGAGAACGTTTACAACAACTCGATTTACTCACCTATCAAGTTCAGGAATTGAGTGCAGCAAATCTCGATGATCCGCAAGAAATGGAACTATTAAACCAGGAAAGGGAAAGGCTAAATCATGTTGTTGACTTGCAACAAATGAGTTATAAAATTTATCAATCTTTATATCAAAATGATGCAGAAAGTCCTACTGCTGCTGATTTATTAGGTGATAGTGAAACTATATTAAATCATATTGTTGAGTTTGATTCTCAACTGCAACCGATTTTAGAATTAGTGCGGGATGCAGTCGCTACAGTGATGGAAGTGGGTAGACAAATTAGCATTTATGGGGAAAGTTTAGAAGCTGATCCGCAAAGATTAGAAGAAGTAGAAGAACGCATCCGGGAATTAAAACAAATTTGTCGAAAATATGGACCAACTCTCACAGAAGCTATTGAATATTATCAACGGATTCAAATAGAATTAGCTGAACTTAATAACCAAGAACAATCTATAGAATCTTTAGAACAACAAGAACAAGTTTGTTTACAATATCTTGTACAAATGAGTCAACAATTAACCCAACTACGTCAGCAAACTGCGGCCAATTTAGCATCTCATTTATTAGCTGAACTGAAACCTTTAGCAATGGAAAAGGTAAAATTTCAAGTAGAAATTACACCAACTTCTCCCACATCAACGGGTGCAGATAAAATTACTTTTATGTTTAGTCCTAACCCTGGTGAACCTATTCAACCGTTAACAGAAATTGCTTCTGGTGGGGAAATGAGCCGATTTTTATTAGCTTTAAAAGCTTGTTTTAATCAACAAGATGGGGCGGAAACAATGATCTTTGATGAAATTGATGTGGGTGTATCTGGTAGAGTTGCCCAAGCTATTGCCGAAAAATTACATCAATTAAGTCAAAATCAACAAGTTTTATGTGTGACTCATCAACCTTTAGTTGCTGCAATGGCAGATAGACATTTTCGAGTTGATAAACAAGTAATTAATAAAAATGGTAACACTGAACAAAGAACCGTCGTGAGAGTTACCAGTTTAGATAATTTAAAAACCCGTCGAGATGAATTAGCACAATTAGCAGGGGGAAAATCTGCAAATCAGGCGATCGCTTTTGCTGAATCTTTGTTATTGCAAGCTGCAAACCACCGTCAAAATAATGGGGAAGGATAAGAAACTTTTCCGTAAAATAGTATCCCTCACCCATTACCAATTACAGTTTTAAAATCTGCAAAAATTCCCCAATTTCATCTACAGTATTATAATGTGCTAATCCAATTCTTAATAACCCTCCTGATGTTTCTACACCTAACTTTTCTGTAAGTTCAATAGCATAGAAATTTCCATGCCAAGTAAATATTCCCTGTTCTCCTAAAAACTTCGCTATTTCTGCTGATGTTTTCCCCTCAATTGTGATGGAAACTGTGGGAGTTCTCCAATTAAATTTTTCCGGTTCTGTAATTCCATAAACCTTAATTCCAGGAATTTTTAACAACCCAGAAATCAATTTTTTACTTAACTCTCTTTCATATTGTTGAATCGCTGTCATTGCTGCTAATAAAGCTGCACGACGACTATGATAAGCAGATGTTAATTCATGGTTTTCTTGTGTTTCCGAAGTTAAAAACCGGGGACAATGAAAACTAGTTAAACCTTCTCTATCTGCTGCTATTAAAGATTCCAGTAATTCATTATCTAAAGTTGGAGAAACGTGACAACCTAATTTTGCTAAATAATTAATTGTTGCTACTAATCCCGCTAAACCTTCATGATTTAATGTTCCTGTTTCCCATCTTGATGGAACTTCATTAGATGCAGGTCTAACTTTATAAGGAGAAAATCTGGTTAAATGTTCTCTTTTTGCGTATAAAATACCAAGATGGGGAGCAAAGAATTTATAAGCTGAACAAGCGAGAAAATCACAATCTAAATGATGGACATTAATAGGTGCATGGGGCGCATAATGCACAGCATCAACGAAAACTAAAGCCCCAAAACTATGGGCTAATTTGACTATTTTTGCAATATCATTAATTGTTCCCACAGCATTAGAAGCATAGGTGACAGCAACTAATTTTGTTTTTTCATTAATTTTGGTTTCTAAATCATTTAAATCTAGGGTACAATCTGAGATGTTGATATCAACAAATTGAACATTTACACCTTTTTCTTCTAAAGCAAACCAAGGAGAAATATTAGCTGCATGATCTAATTTAGTGACAAGAATTTCATCACCTGGTTGTAATTCTCTAGCGATCGCACGACTGACACTAAAAGCGAGAGAAGTCATATTTGCACCAAATACAACTTCATCATGATCGCATCCTAAAAAATCAGCGATCGCTGCTCTGGCAGAATTAATTACCGCATCTGTTCGCGCACTGGTAGTAAAATAACCATGAGCGTTAGCATTAGACCTGACTAAATAATCACTGATATTATCCAAAACTGCACCGGGAACTTGAGTTCCCCCAGGTCCATCAAAAAATATCGCCGGTTTTCCGTTAATGGTTTGGTTTAATGCGGGAAATTGCGATCTAATCCATTTTATATCTAGAGATTCCATAAATTAATTTCCTCATGGAAAGAAAACAGATTTTTTAACGCAGATAAACGCAGATAAATGCAGATAATTTTTATTGATTTGTAATACCAGATACCCGACTTCTTTTTTGTCTTCTGTATAAAATTATCAATTGCTCTCAGAAGTCGGGGATCTAAATTCTCAAAGCAACGTTTTTCAAAATATTCATTGGACCAATATCTTTAACTAGCTGCATTTGTTCAGTATTTCTCACCAATAAAGCACCAGCAAAGCCCAAAGAATTAATAGAAATTGACTCAAATTCCTCCTGCAAACGTGGTATAATTAACATCCATTCTCTCGTTGCCAAAAAATTATATGCTCCCGATTGTTGATTATTATTAACTGCCTGAATACCTACCATATCTAGTAAAGCATAATATTTCGCTAACGTCACCCCTGCTGTTTCATTAGGTGCAAAAGTTGTAAAAGCGTGTAAAAAAGGCAGTCCGGGTATAGTTATGATACCTTCTGTAAATTTAACTGTTTCTATTAATGGTGCAATGGGTATTTCTTTTCCAGAAATTGGTACTATTTGTAAATGTCTATGTCGCTGACTTGCACCAGCAATTTTACCACCATTATAAAATACTAACCCATCAAAATCAGCCAAACAAGCCGACATTGCCGTAAAATCTTCGAGAGTTAATAAACTTTCCTGTTCCTCAAAAGCACGGGTAATAATTAATAGGTGATAATCAACAACATTGAATTTATTTAAAATACAAACATGAGTTTCTGAAATGTCAGTTACAAATAAATCTTGTTCATAAGGTAAAAAAGGATTAAATTCTTTACCTGTCTTAGCAGTTTGTTTTTCTTGTTGTTCCTTAGCGGCTTTTTTACGGTTGAGATTTGCTAAAATTCTCACTAAGAATTTAACCCCATCTTGTTCCACAAATTCAAATTCTGTGGGAATAGATTTTAAAGCTTCACATTCTAAAGCGTTTGCTGTAGTTTGTTTTACCCTCTTCCATAAAGTCCCTGGTTCGAGTAATATTTTCCCCTGTGTCATTTGTTTTTCTGATAAAGGTGCGAAAATATTATATATTAATTCTCAGTCACTCGTAAATAACAAAATACCCTAAAAATATTTATTTTACTCCCTTTCCCCCAAAAGATTACTAATTCTCTTCCTTATCTTCCTTTGTGTACTTTGCGTACTTTGCGGTTAATTCATAAGAAACGTAGAAACTAGCTCAGTATAGAATTATTTATTTGTCACAATTGAAATGTATTTTGGGGCAACTCAACAAAGATGAAAATGCCCCATTTTAATTAAAGAATTAAGTACGCACAGCTTCCGGCCAAAGTTCTCGCAAAGCAGGGGGCATCATGTGAATAACATCTTCAATTTCTCCTTGGGAAACTCTTTGAGCCATAACCTTAAAAACTGCACGCACCAAAGTTTCTGGATCAATATCAGCATTAACATTGCGGAAATAATCCCGAATATGCTGTAAAAATTCTTCCTTTGTTCTATCTTTAGTTTGTTTTGCACCTGGTCGCCAATTTTCGTAATAAAATCCACCTAAAAGAATGGGTAATTGCGCTCCTAAATGGGCAGCTTCTTCCACAGTCAAGCGATCGCGCAATGCGTGTAATGTAGCTCGCAAACCTTGAAAAACTTGGTGTTTATTTTCCCAACCTAACTCTTTTCCTAACTCATTAATCCAAGGAATTGTTTTCTGTACAGTAGCATCAAAAGTATCTAATCCTGTCATTGTCATAATTATTTCTCCTATTTAAGAGGATGAGTGTATGACGTTTTTTAAGCAGACTACGTAATGACTTCAAATTATAAAAACCTGAATATTTTCTAACTTCTAGCTAATGGAGCATAATTTTTTATATACTCCTCTATCTGCTAGGAGATTAGGAAAGATGAAAAAATTTTGTTACCAACAGATCAACCAAACTCTTACCTGCCTCCACGAGAAGACTTTCAATAGCATTCCCTAATTATTATTAGCAGGTGCATTTGCATTTTTTTCTTTTGAATTTGTTTCTTGTGTTGGTACAACCACAGCAGAAGAATCTTTACTCTCAGATTGCTTAGGTGGTGTTGTGGGTACAACCACAGAATTTTTCGGTTGAGGTGCTGCTGTTGGTATAACTACAGGTTCTTCTGGTTTTTCCGGTTGAGCAGAGTTGTTATTTTCAATAGCAGGAGGTGAGATATTTTCTTTTTCTTTTTCTGGGGGTGGGGTAGGTTGAGGAGATGATTTAGCTTCCCTGATCTTCTCCACTAATGAAGGTGTGGGAGTAACCACAGGTGTAGATGTAGTTTGCTGATTTTTGCCGGGTGTAAGTTCTGAAGAGTTTTCTTGTTCAGGCGAAATTTCTGGAGAAACACTTTCGTTAGTGGGAGTTGGTTCAGGGGAAAAATTACGTTTGCGCTTGCGTCGTTCTGAAGTAGAAAATGATGCCGACTCACTAGAAGATTGATTTTGATTATCTTGACTTTCCGGTGAAGGTGTAGTTTCAACTACAGGTTGTGGTGTAGCAGGTTCTTGAAGAGGTTGTTCAAAAAGTGGCTTGGGGGCTTGTGATTGAGATTTTGGTAACATTCTTGTCACAGTAAACCCTGCTGTCATAGCTACCAAAGCTACACTCACGCTCACAAATGCCTTAGATGAAAAGATTTTTTTTGGTAATACTGTAACTTTACCTACTGGTGATGGTGTAGCAGCAGGAATAGGTGCTGGTTGTTTTTGCTGATTTTCTGCTTCTAGTGCTGATAAATCAATTGTTGGTGCGGGTTGAGTGAGTAATTGCGGTGTCATCTCCAAGCGACTTCCAGGTAATAATTGTAACCATTCTGCTACTGTCGCCGGACGAAACCGAGACTCCACAGCCATACCGCGCATAACTGCTTGATTAATAGCTGCACTCAGGTAGGGTTGCAGTTCACGAGGAGAAGGCATTGGTTGTCTATCTCGTAATAATGCCGGTGTGGGAACTTGTCCGGTTAACAGTGCATATAAAGTTGCTGCTAAACCATAAACATCGGTAGCTGGGGTGCGTGGTGCTTGGGTTAAATACTGTTCAATAGGTGCATACCCTTCACTTACCAAACCAGTATGAGTTTGTTTAACACCGCTATGAAATTCTCGTGCTATGCCAAAATCAATCAGTATAACTTCCTGAGTGCCTTGACGGAGAATAATATTATCAGGTTTAATATCTCGGTGCAGCAAACCGTTATTATGTACCACCTGTAATGCTGCCCCAATTTGGCGAATATAATGAATTGCGGTTTCTTCTGATAAAGGTATTCCTGGTGACACAAAAGCTTGGCCTAAATTTTCCCCCGGAATATATTCCATCACCATGTAAGGTAAACCATTTTCCTCAAAAAAGTCACTGACTCGGACTATATTGGGATGGACACAAGCGGCTAATCTTCTAGCTTCATCTTGAAATTGACGCTCGAATTTAGGAAAATCAGGATGTTGCCTGAGCCGTTCGTTAATAGTTTTCATCACTACTTCTTGACCTAAGTAATGATGCGTAGCTTTGAAAGTAATACCAAATCCACCTCTCCCTATTTCTTGGATAATGGTATATTTTCCACTCTGCAAAATTGTACCTGTTAACATCGGGATTCTTGAGTCCTAATTGAGCAGTTGACACTCCCATTAAAGCTTGTGTCTTTATCAGTCTAAAACTTTTTCTGGGGTTCGAGTTGAGAAGTTGTTTCTGGGATAGTAGAGGGGGAGTCTAGATGAATTAGCTGATAGTTTTGCAGTGTGTGTTGGTACAAACGCACTTGTTTTATATAATTATGCTGTTAGTCTTGATTTATGAATATCATTATTAAAAATAGAAAATGGAATATTTAGGATCGCTCTTTTTATGTCCTTTGCTGTATTTATCCAACACATCACGCAAACGTTAAAAAACATTTCACTATATTGTCAAGATACAACAAAATCAGGATAATTAACTAAGCATGGTTATGTGTTGCAATATAAAATAATATACAATTTTATTGTTATACATAATGCTGCTGAAGTTTTTACAGCTAGGAAAAAATTATGATACCAATTCAAGTTACCTTTGCATTAGCAAGTTGGGTTGCTAAAGGCTTACAAGATGGAACGTTTGAAAGAGTTGGGGGTGTAATTGTCGATGTAGCAAGTAAGAAAATTGTAACTTGGTTGCGAGACACTAATTCAGTTGCGCCTTCAGTAATCTCCGTTGCAGCTAATCCTGTTACTGGTGTACTTAACTTAATTGCTTCAGGTGCAAATGTAGCAATTTCAGCCAAAGGTTTTTCAGATGTAAATCAGCGTTTAGATGGTATTGAAAATCAAATAGCATCAATTGGGCAAAGTTTACAATTTACTCAAGGTATTTTACAAGTATCTACTGCTGCTAGTATTCTCAATCTTGGTGTTTCTGTAATGGGTTTTGCTGTTATATCCCAGCGTCTCAATGAGATAGAAAACCAACTAAAACAAACGGAAGAATTGTTAAATAAAATGAATCGCAAAATAGACATGAGTTTTTATGCTAACTTCCGTGCTGGAATCGAATTAGCGATTAATGCCTTTACAATGACTAAAAATGAAAACCGGAGAAGTAGCGCATTACAAGCTATTAATCGTTTTTTAGAAGCAGAACATATTTACAAAGATTACACCGTTAATGAACTTTCCCAAAAAAGCCAAATAATTGATAAATATATACTAACATTATCTTTAGCTTATATTGCCGAAGCTCGTTGTTATTTAGAACTAGAAGAACATGATACAGCAATTCGACGTTTTCAAGAAGGATCAAAAGTTATCAGGTTACTGATTAATCAGTATGTTGAGATTATGCTTACTTCTAATCCATCGGCATATTTACACCCGCAATTTAAAGGACAAATTGATTTGTCTAGATTAACCAAAATTTACAAATGGATTAACGCTAATTTAGATGAAAATGCTGTCTTTGAACTACTACGTGAGAATCTATTTAAGTTAGCACAAAATAATAATGAATGGTTGTCTTCCTTACCATCATCTATTGTAGATCGTAATGAGATACGCTGGGGTTTATTTGGAGGAAATCCCACACCATTAACAGGTAGATTTGAAAAAGAAGCTTTTACAAGACTTCCCCAAGTATTTGCAGTCATGGAATCAATGATTGAAACCAACAACAGATTTGAATCTTACCAAACAGAAATACAAGCAATATCTAAACTAGGAATTAGTTTTCATGAATGGCTGCAATTAAAACCATCTACAGAACCAAAACCAGAAGGTGCAGAATTAATGTTTATTATTCCTTCTCAACCTTTAGAATTACCTGGTTAAAACTGTATTTCCTCAACACCTTGACGAATAGCATCTTCCATATCTTCCAGCGTTGCAGGTTCACCATGATATTTCAAACAACCTGCGACATCCTCCAACTTAGTTACTACAAAAGGCTTTCATGATTAAGAATGATACCTGCTTGTATCATTTGATGATACATTAAAAAATGATATCTTTGCGAATTTTAAATTTGCAAAATATAATGTACAATATAGAGATAAGCATTCAAGTGATGTACAAGTAGTAACAATTAAATACAAATAGACGCAGATGATTTTGTACTTCACCAGATTAGGAAACGCTATATATTGTGAATTTATATCTTAATAATACAAACGACTTAGTGATTATTCAATTTTACACATGGAAAAATTAACAATTAAAAACTTTCTTAACATCAATGATGTTGAATTTAATTTATCCAAGATCAATATTATTATTGGACAAGAAGCCAGTGGTAAAAGCGTAATTGCCAAATTAGTTTATTTTTTTAAAACCTTCTTAATTGAATATAGAAATTCCATTTTTAAAACCCGCAAAAAAAGTGAATTTGATAAAAGCATTATTAAAAATTTCAAAGAAATATTTCCTGAATATTCTTGGAATTTTCAACAATTTGATATCATATATCAAATAAATTACGAGTCTCAAAATTATTATATTCGCTTGTATACCAAACAATCCACCAAAAACAAATATACTCTAATTTTAGAATATTCAGAATATCTAATTAATATTCGTAGAAAATTACTTTCTGAATATACAAAAACAATTATTGATGATAGAGATAAAACTCAAAATAATTCCTCCAGTATTAGCAAATTAAATATAGGAGAATTTATAGATGAGATATTTTCAAAATACATTCTCTCAGGAAAAAATATCAGCAATCTTGATTTATTAACTTTTATTCCCGCAGGTAGATCATTTTTTGCAGTTTTACAAAGTAATGTGTTTTCTTTTTTATCAGAAAATATTACCATTGAGTATTTTCTTAAAGAATTTGGTTCAGCCTATGAAAGAGCTAAAAACTTGTATCAAGCCAGACAAGATATCAATTTATTAGAATATAAAGATGATATTGATGAATTAGTAAACAAAATAATTGTTGGAAAATATATTCGTGAAAAAGGAGAAGACTGGATATACACTAACGATGACAGGAAAATAAATTTGTCTCATTCTTCATCTGGACAACAAGAGGCTTTACCTATGGCACTTATATTAGCAATTTTACCTTTTTTCACTTCATCTCATCGCGTCTTTATCATTGAAGAACCTGAAGCACATTTATTTCCTATATCACAAAAACATATTATTAGTTTAATTAGTCAAGTTTTCAATACAACTGAAAGAAAACATAAATTTATTATTACTACCCACAGTCCTTATATATTAACAGCTTTTAATAACCTCATTCAAGCAGGAAACACTCTGAAAGCATTAAAAGAAAAATCTGAACAAGATGATTTAATCAGAGAATTATTTAAAATAGTTCCAGAAAATCAAATGTTAGATATTAATGATATTGCTGCTTACACTATCAAAAATGGCATGATTGAAAGTTTAATTAATGAAGAAAACCACTTAATTGATACAAATATCATTGATGATGTATCCAATGAATTTAGTATGGTTTTTGAAAAATTAATAGACCTGGAATTTGGAGAATAAAAGCAGTGGATTTAGATCAATGTTCTGAAAAAGTTAACCATAAAAATATTTTAATAGAAGAAAAGAAAAGTAGTAAAATACTTTTTAGTAATGAAAACTTAATAGAAGTTACCAAGATTCAAGTAGATGGATGTTTAGATATTCAAGGTGTTAAATGTGATTGGTTATTAATTGTTGATGAACCTTATATTGAAATATACATAGAGTTAAAAGGTTCTGATGTAGAACACGCATTTACACAAATTGAAAATACAATTAAACTTATATCTCAAGATTATAAAAATGTGCGTAAATATTGCTATATAATTACCACTAGATGCCCTCTTAACTCTACACAAATTCAGATTAAAGCAAAATCCTTTAAAAGTAAATATAATGCAGTTCTAAAAATTAAAAAAACAGGATCTAATGAAAATATTAATACCTTAATTTCTGAGTCAACCTAATCAACATTTTCATTTTCTAAAATTTTACTACTTTTTTGAATTTGAAACTGTAATTCATCATTTTGAGTATAGTTTAAATTAATTGGAAACCTCCTAAGTTTAACAAAATTTGAGCAAATGGAGATTTTTCACAGTTAGTAAATCCTACTGTCAAATAACTTTTTTTAAATTCCTTAAATCCAGGTTGATTGTTAAGAATAATGTAAGGTTCAATAAATATTTTAGAATTGCCTCCATATACTATATGATCTTGCATATAATTGTGATTAAGTTCGCAACCATAAGGAATAAAACAGCTTATCAATATATAGATTTTTTCATGTTTGAACATAATCAACTCAGACAAATTATCATAATCTTCTCTTTTATAATCTTCATAATTGCCAGAAGCTATTAAAAAAATAGGACGTTGATTTTCAATAGCTTTATTTATTAAATTTATCTTACTTACACTTGTATTAATTGATAATTCTTCCCCATCTTCTGCATCAAAATGTGGACAATATCCTGCTGTTGCGACTTGATGAGTTTGAATATAAACTCCTCCAAGTGATAATTTAGGCTGAATTTTTACAGCTTTTCTGTTGAGTTCTGGTTGATAATAATTAATGGCTTGCTTTTCTAATCTCCTGAGATTTTCTGCAAGATTGGCAATGTTATTTAATAAATCTTCGGTGACAACTCGATAGCGTATAACAGCATTTTTTATTTCTGTAAATTCTGATTGACGATGATGATTTAGGTGGCGATTTCTCAAATTATGAGAAAGTCCTATATACATAACGGGAGAATCACCATTACCAACATAATAAATACCTGGTTGTGCAGGTAAATCCTTACGTTGATGATATGGTAAGAATGGCATTTCTTTGTAATTGAGATTTAGCTTCATATTTAATTAGCGATTGTAGCAACTGATAAATTCTCTAAATACCCAACCCCAAACCCTGTATTTACCATTGTGATAACCAGAGATTTTCGCCCAAGGTCTTTCTTTATTATCATAGGCAATTTCCAAAATGTAAACTTCCTTGTCATTTTTCAATTGATTTATAATTCGACCATTGGGGACATCTCTTACATTTAAAGGAGTACCTGTAGGATCAGTGACTTTACAAACTTCCTCAGCTTTTGCAGGTGAAATTACAGCATTAACACCACCAAACAAAACTAAAGAAACAACCAAATAAGACCACACTTTCATAAAAATTTTTCCTTACTTTTAAAAACTATTGTATTTCATCAGTTAATCAAACCGCAACATTATTTTATGGATTAGTAAAAATTTCCTCAACACCTTGACAAATAGCATCTTCCATATCTTCCAGCGTTGCAGGTTTACCATCATATTTCAAACAACCTGCTACATCCTCCAATTTAGTTACTGGAAAAGGCTTTTTAGGTTTTAATAAAGCTGGTTTTGTTGTCATAAATTCTAACTTAGTGAGAAATTTCGACATATTGATTTCCATGATAGCTAGAAATAGACTCACCAGTAATTACAGAATAAAGGACATCAGGATCTAAATCTGCGCCATTATCCCAAGAAATTGTTCCCCATTCAGGGTTAACTTTCACGGTTTTAAAATATTCTATATCCCGTAAAGGTTGAAAAACACCAGTAAATTCAATTAATTGACTAACATCAATAATACCTTCTTTTCCATCTTCAAATTTCAGATAGAGTTGATATTTATCTTGAGGAACGACTTCTATAATGTCTTGTAGCATAATTTACTCTAAATAAATCTTTTTAATAAACCTCATCATGACTACCAATATCAACTAGCACAATCATTTCCTCTTGTGTATCTGAATCTTGTTTTAATGTATAGATAATTCGACAATCATAAGCTACAGAACAAGACCATAAACCGTCTAGCTGACCACTTAATTTATGAGACTTTAAAACAGGATTTAGATAATCAGATGCTAGTAATTCTAATACTTCAGAGATTTTATCCTGTAATTGAGGATTTTTTCTAATAATTCGTTTGAATGATCTTTTAAAACTACTATCCCAAACTAAAGTTTTCATTTTTCTTCCATAATATCAGCTAATAAATCTGTAACAGTGCCTTTTTTAGCCGTACCTGCTGACAAAGCAGCTAAAGTTTGCTCTGCATTCTTAGCTATTTCTAAACGACGTTTTTCAATTCTTCTTTTCTTAATTAATTCTACTAAAAAATCCTGATCCTCTTGAGAAAGATTTTCCACATATTCAATTACCTCTTGAAAAGATATAGTTTTATTCATAACCAACCCTAACCACTACAAATAAAAAACAACTTACCAAAATTCTAACATATTCTCTTCCTCGGCGACCTCTGCGCCTCTGCGTGAGAAAACAAAAAAAAGGACGAACCCAAAAGATTCGCCCAAAATTGCCAAAGAACACGCAAAACTTTAAACCTTAGCTTCCTCCCTTACCAACTTATCCCAACCCAAATCCTTCAAATTATTATTCCTTCTTAAAGGACGAGTTACCAACTCCAAAATATCCCGCGCATTACCAAAACCATGAATCTGTGCAAACGTAAACTCCACAGACCATTTAGTATTAATACCCCGCGCTTCCAAAGGATTTGCATGAGACATCCCAGTAATTACCAAATCAGGTTTTAACTCATAAATTCTTTGCACCTGATTGTAATTATCCGGCTTTTCCACAATCCTTGGTAAAGGAACATTCATTTCCTGACAAGTCTTTTCTAACAAAGCTAACTCCGCAGCTTGATAGCGTTTATCCATGTAAGGAATACCGATTTCTGGAACAGTCATTCCACAACGAACCAAAAACCGAGCTAAAGAAATTTCCAACAAATTATCACCCATGAAAAACACAGATTTACCGCGAATTAATTTCACGTAATCTTCTAAATTTTCCCAAATCTGCGCTTCTCTTTCATCTAAACCTTTGGGTGTAATGCCAAAAACAGAACAGATTTTTTCTACCCATGCACGAGTTCCATCTGGACCAATGGGAAATGGTGCGCCTATTAATTTACATTTCCTGCGTCTCATTAAAGTTGTTGCAGTACGACTCAGAAAAGGATTCACACCAGCAACATAATAACCTTCTTCTAAAACAGGTAATTCTGTAAATCTTTTTGCAGGTAGCCAACCAGAAACTTTAATACCTTGTTTCTTCAATTCTAAGGTTAATTGAGTTACTACCGGGTCAGGTAAAGAACCGAATAAAACCAAAGGTGGATGGTCTACATATTCTGCTTCTTCTTGGGCTACATCTTCTTTTTTCTTCCCAAAATGTAGTAACTTTTGAATTGCATTTCGTTCGCCTTTTTCTGTTTCTGAAACTGGTGCTTTATCAGGACAACGATTAGCCATTGCAGCTAACACCGTATCTTCTCCCTGAGTAAAAGCATAATCCAAACCATTAGCGCGAGCGACAACAATCGGAATACCAATTTCCGCTTCTAACTTGGGGGCTAAACCTTCCAAGTCCATTTTAATAATTTCCGTGGTACAAGTACCAATCCAAACGATAACACTAGGATTGCGATCGCGTTTAATTTGCTCACACAATCTTTTCAATTCATTATAATCATTTAACTGAGCCGAAATATCACCTTCCTCTAACTCAGCCATTGCATAACGGGGTTCAGCAAAAATCATCACCCCCATCGCATTTTGTAGAAAATAACCGCAGGTTTTTGTACCAATAACTAAAAAGAAACTATCTTCAATTTTTTGATATAACCAAGCCACACAACTAATAGGACAAAAAGTATGATAATTACCAGTTTCACATTCAAAATTTAAAGCGGTATTTTCTGTAGCGATAGTCATTGTCATATTCTCCCCTTAATTTTTAAGGCTTACAAGTCAGGAGCTTTTTATTTTGGATTTTGGATTTTGGATTTTGGATTGTTTTTGTTATCTCCAATCTAAAATCTAAAATCTAAAATCTAAAATTTTCTTCCCCAGTCCCCAGTCCCCAGTCCCCAGTCACCTATTCACTGATTTAATTGTTGGGGAAGAGACGAGCCATTTCTGACTCATCAAAAACCTCAGATGGTAATTCTTCACCTAAAAGGTTATTATTTTCTTCACCCTCTTCAAGAAGAGATGAATCATCTCCCCAAACATCAGAAATCACATCACGAAATTCACTTTCATCTGGTTGATTTAAATCATCAAATCCATTTTCATCAGACAGATTGAAATCATCTAAAGCTTGATGTTCGTTATCTTCTGTTAAATTGACAGTCTCAAAGGACATCCCGCTAAAGCCGTCTTCTGTTTCTAAATCAGGTGTTGATTGAAACTCATCTGTGATGCTTTCTTCAGATAAAGAAATCGAATCAAACGCATTGTCACTTACCAGTGAATCTTCTTCTTGCCATTTATGTTCACTGACATCCATTGTTAACTCTTGAACAGAGTCTTCTTCCTCAACAACGCTGAAATCATCGACTGCTGATGGTTCATCTTCAGAAATGTTTTCAGAAATGTCTTCCGTAACCTCTTGGGAAGCATGAGCATACATTTTTGGTTCTTGGGTAGGACTCAACCGATTACCAAGGACAATATCTGGGTCAAAATGTAGCCCTAGCACGTCAATTAGAGTATCAGCATCAGGATTTAATTTGGCAAAAGGAAACATCAACTGGGCTAATTTAGGTTCTAGGGCATTTACTACTCCCAGAATGAGGTAAGAGGAAGGACGCTTCCCGCCATCGGGGGTATAAACCGATTCCACTGCCATTTGCAAGGTAATCCAGTCACGGTTGATTTGAAAGAACTGTAACCACTTTTGTTTGATTGAATCCGTAAAACTATCAAAGAAGGCCATAATCTCCCCCATCCTGAAGAGGTAAATTGTTTTATACAATCATCAAGTCTAATTCCTCTTCCGGATTTGTTACCTGTGGTTTACTCGGATTTAAATAAAAATCTGACAAAAGTGAAAAAAGTTCACGATCAGGGGCATCGTTCGGAACGACACCTTCAGGACGCGCTAATATCTGATCAGCTATACTTAAATAATAGTCGCAAACGTATCTCAGGGAAGGATCTGACTCTGCCATCTCAAACAGCGTTTTTCCTTTAACTCGGGAAACACGGATATCTTCTATTAAAGGCAATACTTCTAAAACTGGCATTGGTACGGCTTCCACGTATTTCTCAATTAAGTCACGTTTAGCAGTACGATTACCGATTAACCCCGCTAGTCTCAGGGGGTGAGTTCTGGCTTTTTCACGGACGGAAGCAGCGATGCGGTTAGCAGCAAATAAGGCATCAAAACCGTTGTCTGTAACGATCATACAGTAGTCGGCATAGTTCAAAGGTGCTGCAAAACCACCACAAACCACATCACCGAGAACGTCAAATAAAATTACGTCATATTCATCAAAAGCGTTAAGTTCTTTTAAGAGTTTGACTGTTTCACCTACCACATAACCACCACACCCCGCACCGGCTGGAGGACCACCAGCTTCAACACAATCAACTCCACCATAACCTTTATAAATCACATCCTCTGGCCAAACATCTTCGTAGTGATAGTCTTTCTCTTGTAGGGTGTCGATGATGGTAGGAATCAAAAACCCGGTTAGGGTAAAGGTACTGTCGTGTTTGGGGTCACAACCAATTTGCAGCACTTTTTTACCCCGTTTAGCTAGGGCTACGGATATATTACAACTGGTTGTAGATTTACCGATACCGCCTTTTCCATACACTGCTAATTTCATTTTTTTTTACCTCTAATAGTTTATTTTCTTAGCTCGTACCTTTACCCAGCACTTAACCAGTTATGGAGATGTGTGAGGTCTGTGAGTGCCATTATTGTGCAAATTCCTAGAAAAGCAAAGGGTCTAAAAATCATAAAATCAAAGATAATTGATTTATTACAACGATATTTTGATTTTTAATTCTAAAATTAACTATAAAATCTCTAAAAAATCTTAAAAAATTGATTTATTGATATTTTTAAATTTTTTATATAAAAATAGTTATAAAAGACAAATTAGATAAAATACTATTTTATTAATGGTTTCCATAGAATTATTCAATCATGGATCAAGTTTATTAAGCAGCAAATAAGATGTTATTAATGATGAGCATAACTATCGTCAGTGCATACCAGGAGAATAGACTTGAGATTTGAGAGAGGATATAAATTTAGGGTAAATTTAGGGTTTTTGGGACTGGAGGAACACAAAAGTAATCTGCATCTATCTTTGATCTCTGAGTATCTGCGATCATTGTTGTTAATTAATATTAAATATTCAAAGATCTGAGAAAAGTTAATCAAATCATGACATAGTTAAATTTTATGTATGATCATGTACTATTATTAATTTTTTCCATATCATTAATTTCCTGTAAAGATTGCCAGCCTGCGTGCCATTGAGAGTTATCCTGTAATAATTTGGCATTGATCCAAAAACGCACATTAGGGTCACAAGCAGCTACCATTTCCGCATAGACCCATTTACCCTGATTTTTACGGTTAACAACTTGAAAATGTCGCCAACCATCAACTTTTTGCTGTGCTGTCCACTTAGAACCCAGTAAATGAGGAAACTTTTGTTTTTTGGGCATTTATTTATTGGTAATTTGGTGATTGGTGATTGGTAAAAATTTAAAAAATTAATATAATTTCTCGAACCCCAAACATCATACCAATAATATGGTAAACACATACTTGTATTTATAGACTCTCTTCTCTGCGACTCTGCGCCTCTGCGTGAAACAAAAAGCATTAAACAAAATTAGACAAAAAAGAAAAACTTTCACCAAGGTTTTACTTATTTTTTAACTCATAATTCACCCTTGGATTTTACATATATCATACCACAAAAATCTTGTGTGTCAATATCAATCCTGAAACGACGGAAACTCGTTAGGAATTGACATAGATTCTCAAAATTATTGAGAATAAAGGGGGTTAATTCTCAATAAACCACAGCGCACACTTTTTTTCCAGATCAGAGATTTAAAAAACTTATATATTATTGAGGTTACAGTTGACAGGTGACAGTAAATAATTAATTATCAATTACTCATGACCAGCTTAAACTAAATAACTGATGACTTGGGATAATACTACATCATGAGGATGTGAAGACCGATCCAGAAAAAGGCTAGGGTATTTTTACAATGACGATATGAAAGTCAAATATCAAAAAAACTATGCAACCGACTAATCCGAACCAATTTACAGAAAAAGCCTGGGAAGCGATCGCGCAAACACCAGAGATTGCTAAACAATACCAGCAGCAGCAACTAGAAAGCGAACATTTAATGAAAGCACTGCTGGAGCAGGATGGACTTGCTAACGCTATTTTTACTAAAGCCGGTGCAAACATCCCCAAAATCAGAGATTACACAGAACAATTTATTTCCCGTCAACCCAAAGTATCAGGAAGTAGCACATCTGTATATTTGGGTAAAAGTTTAGATACATTATTAGACAGATCGGAAAAATATCGCCAAGAATTTAAAGATGAATATATTTCCGTAGAACATATATTATTAGGATATGCTAAAGATGACAGACTTGGTAAAAGTCTACTGCAAGAAATTGGTTTAGACGAAGGCAAATTAAAGAATACTATTAAACAAATTCGTGGGAGTCAGAAAGTGACAGATCAAAGTCCAGAAGGAAAATATCAATCTTTAGAAAAATACGGACGTGACTTAACAGAAGCAGCACGTCAAGGAAAATTAGATCCGGTAATTGGTCGGGATGATGAAATTAGAAGAACCATTCAAATTCTTTCTCGGAGAACAAAAAATAATCCTGTATTAATTGGTGAACCTGGAGTTGGAAAAACCGCCATTGCGGAAGGTTTAGCACAGCGAATAGTTGCGGGTGACGTTCCCCAATCTTTGAAAGATAGAAAACTAATTGCTTTAGATATGGGGGCGTTAATTGCCGGGGCAAAATTTAGGGGAGAATTTGAAGAAAGACTGAAAGCAGTATTAAAAGAGGTTACCGAATCTGGCGGAAATATTGTATTATTTATAGATGAAATTCATACCGTTGTAGGTGCAGGTGCAACCCAAGGGGCGATGGATGCAGGTAACTTATTAAAACCCATGTTAGCACGGGGTGAACTGCGTTGTATTGGGGCGACAACTTTAGATGAATATCGCAAATATCTGGAAAAAGATGCTGCTTTAGAAAGACGTTTCCAACAAGTTTATGTAGACCAACCAGATGTACAAGATACGATTTCTATTTTGCGGGGTTTAAAAGAACGGTATGAAGTGCATCACGGGGTAAAAATTTCCGATAGTTCCTTAGTTGCTGCTGCGACTTTATCGAGTAGATATATTAGCGATCGCTTCCTGCCAGATAAAGCTATTGACTTGGTAGATGAAGCTGCTGCTAGGTTGAAGATGGAAATTACATCCAAACCAGAAGAACTAGACGAAATTGATCGGAAAATTCTCCAATTAGAAATGGAGAAATTGTCCTTACAAAAAGAAAGTGATTTAGCTTCCCGTGAACGTTTGGAAAGACTAGAAAAAGAACTTGCCGACTTTAAAGAAGAACAACGCGCACTCAGCGCCCAATGGCAATCAGAAAAAGATATTATCACCAAAATTCAATCTATCAAAGAAGAAATTGATCGAGTTAACTTAGAAATTCAACAAGCAGAAAGAAACTATGATCTTAACCGTGCTGCTGAATTGAAATATGGTAAACTCACAGAATTACACCGACAATTAGAAACCGTAGAAAGGGAACTAGCTAACGCCCAAGGAACAGGAAAATCATTATTAAGAGAAGAAGTCACCGAAGCGGACATTGCCGAAATTATTTCCAAATGGACAGGTATTCCCATTAGTAAATTAGTGGAATCAGAAAAAGAAAAATTACTGCATTTAGAAGATGAATTACATCAGCGAGTAATTGGACAAAGTGAAGCTGTCACTGCTGTAGCTGACGCTATTCAACGTTCTCGCGCTGGACTTGCTGATCCTAACCGCCCCATTGCTAGTTTTATTTTCCTTGGACCAACGGGAGTTGGTAAAACAGAATTAGCTAAAGCTTTAGCTGCTTATATGTTTGATACAGAAGAAGCTTTAGTCAGAATTGATATGTCAGAATACATGGAGAAACACGCCGTTTCTCGGTTAATTGGTGCGCCTCCAGGTTATGTTGGTTATGAAGAAGGTGGACAATTAACAGAAGCTATTCGTCGTCGTCCTTACGCAGTAATTTTATTCGACGAAATTGAAAAAGCGCACCCCGATGTATTTAACATTTTCCTGCAAATTTTAGATGATGGTCGCGTTACCGACTCCCAAGGAAGAACGGTAGACTTCAAAAATACCATTATCATCATGACTAGTAACATCGGTTCTCAATATATTCTCGATGTTGCTGGGGATGATTCACGGTATGATGAAATGCGTCATCGAGTTATGGAAACAATGCGGAATAGTTTCCGTCCTGAGTTCTTGAACCGCATTGATGAAATTATCATCTTCCACGGTTTACAAAAATCAGAACTGCGGGAAATTGTGCAACTGCAAGTAGATAGACTCAGACAAAGATTAACTGATAAAAAAATGTCCCTGCGACTTGCTGGATCTGCACTAGACTTTTTAGCAGAAGTTGGTTATGATCCTGTATTTGGTGCGAGACCATTAAAACGTGCCATTCAAAGAGAGTTAGAAACCCAAATTGCTAAAGCTATTTTGCGGGGTGAATTTAATGACGGTGATACAATTTTTGTTGATGTGCAAAATGAACGTCTAGCTTTTAGTCGTTTACCAGTGGAAGTGTTTAGCAGTTAGTTTAATGTTAGTATTTAGCTATCAGTATTCAGCAGTCCGTTATTTACAGGTTATGCAAAAATCACCAATTGATAAGATACGAAGTTATCAAATATTCTGACTCCTGTACGGGTTTAGCACTGCTAAAAACCTACTGACTTCTGAATACTAAATACTGATAATTAAACTGTGGAGAAAAATTGAAAAACCTAGTTTTTAAAAACTTTTAAAGGCTAGAAATTAGTTCCCCGACTTTTCAAAAAGTTGGGGTTTTGAGTTATAAATCATCAAAATAAACCATATACTAGGAGTGTAATCTATGTCTTTAGAACAGGTTGAAAGTTTTTATGAAATGTTGAATTTAGAACCTGGTGTATATGAATTATATTATAAAAATTGCCGTCAACCCGGAGTTTTTGATAATTCTCACTGGGAAACAAAAAAAATAGTTAATTTCGCTGCTACTTTTGGCTATATTTTTACCGAAGAAGAATTAGAGGACTTTTGGTTTGCAACTGAACCTGTGAGCTTGTCCTAAGTTGACAATTTCATAGACAAAACCCTACTTATATTGACAAAAATCAATATATTTTCCGGAAAAAATCAACTACTTGATATATAATACGGTGATATCAAGTATTGAATTGAGACTATTGCCGACGCGAAAACCAAGCAATGATGGTGGTAGTCTTTTTCAGAAACTTAATTGGAACACAATCGCGTTGGGCTACAGCGTGAAAGTCTACAGAGGGATAACCGCTCCCATGCTCCCGTTGAAGTAGAAAGTAAAGTCTAGCTTTGTCTAGGTTTTATATCGCAGAGTAAGTCGTAAATAGGTGATTGGTGATTGGTGATTGGGAAAATACAAATAATTTCCTCTGCTCCCCAGTTTCTTCCCCAGTCCCTAGTCACCAGTCCCCAACAACCAAAATTCCAAAATAGCTTTTGCCTGTGACATTACTGTTATTGACTTAACATCAGCACTTGTCGCATTTTCCGCATATTTTCTGGTAATTCCAAGTTCATTGCTTGTTGAATAAAAATTGAGGGGATGGGAATATTCGGCGTTGCTTGCACTGTATAGGCTAACAAAGTTCCATTTCCCATGTCTTTAAGTTCTAAGTTGGCATGGAAATCTTCAAATGTCCCTTTTTCCATGCGAAATTGTATTTGCTGTCCTAAGACTTCAACAACGCTGAGATAAATTTCTACTTGGGCAGTGAAAAATAAAAATGCTTTTTGTGCTGTTTGATATAGGCGCTTGACATCACCTTTGGTTATGATCTCGCTTCTTGTGACATCAGGGAAATATTGCACCCAACGGGGATAATCTGTAATCTGCTGCCAAACGTCGGAGCGAACTAAGGGTAAGTACATCCAAGCTGTGACAGCACCACCCCAGAGAGTATGCGATCTTGTTTGTAGCAAAATTTCACCTTGGATCAGTGACTTTTGTTTGTCTTGACTCCACAACATATCTAACCCTTTAGAACTTTGAATAGTTGATGAGATATCAGATACAGACATAGTGTTTTTCTCTACCCCTCAAACAATATTTATTAACCAAAAACTGAATCAAAAATTTAAATCTTCTAAAAAACCAGAGTTTGAAAGTTTCAACCAAGAAATTTCAGGATTTAAACCCACTCAATTTTAATTACAGTTCATTTTGTTGATTTTCTGGATATAATTTTATGGAAGTTGATTCTATCTACAAACTCTTACACCCTGTATTTAAATCTACCTGTTTGGCAGAAATGACTGACAGTATCATTTTTTCCGTCTTTCCCATTTTCTATTTCCTGCCCAAATAGATATGAACCTGCAACAAGTGGACATGATATAATTTTAAGTTAAACTGTAAGTTTTGCTGAAATTGCAAGGAAAATCCAATGAATCAATCTTCATTAAATCGCAAATTAACTCAAATTTTAGGTATCCTTCTTGGTATGGGAATAGCCTTATGGATACTCAGAGGTTTGGGTATTCTCACTTTTATTCCTGGTGGTGTGATTTGGTTATTGTTGTTTGGGGCGTTGGGGTTAGGCATTTTCAGTTATTTTCAACGCAGATTATGGCGTTTTTAAGATCCGTCCTCGGCAATAAGCAAGTACATATAGATTGATATCAAAATATAAATATATGGAATACTATGGAATAGTGGAAAGCTGAACTAATTAGTTTTAGGGCGCAAAATCCATGCAAAAATATATATGTACTGTCTGTGGCTATATCTATGATCCTGAAGTTGGTGATCCTGATGGTGGGATAGAACCAGGAACAGTTTTTGAAGATATCCCAGAAGACTGGTTTTGTCCTGTTTGCGGTGCTGCAAAAGAGGATTTTACACTTTTTGAAGAGTAAAGTAAGATTATTGAAAGATTTTTAAAGTTGTTACCCTTGCAAATTGTAGTTATTGGTGGTGGGGCGGCGGGTTTTTTTGGTGCGATCGCCTGTGCTGAAGCTAACCCCCAAGCCCAAGTTACTTTAATTGAAGCCAGTCGTAAACCCCTGGCTAAAGTTCTCATTTCTGGTGGGGGAAGGTGCAACGTCACTCACGCTTGTTTTTCTCCTGAAGAGTTGGTGCAAAATTACCCTAGAGGTGGTAAAGCTTTGCGGGGTGCTTTTACTCGTTTCCAACCTCTTGACACTGTAGCTTGGTTTGCGGCTCATGGTGTAAATTTGAAAACTGAAGCTGATGGACGGATGTTTCCCATTACAGATCGTTCGGAAACCATTGTAGAATGTTTGATTAAAGCTGCTTTTAATGCTGGGCTAAAACTGAGTATTGGTACTCCTGTAATTTCTGTAAAACGCCAAAACGAGGGTTTTGAAGTTATTTTCAAGTCGGGAGAAACGAAATATTGCGATAGCGAAGCGCTGCTGCAAGCAGATCGCCTAATTTTAGCTACAGGTAGCAGTTTAATAGGTTATAAAATCGCTAGAGAGTTAGGTCATCACATCGAAACCCCTGTTCCCTCTTTATTTACTTTTAACATTGCTGATCCAAAATTACGAGCATTGGCAGGAATTGGCGTTAATCCTGTAAGTTTGAGTTTATCAATTGCAGATAAAAAACCTTTACAACAAACAGGACCTTTATTAATCACTCATTGGGGTGTCAGTGGACCTGCGGTACTGAAGCTTTCCGCTTGGGGTGCAAGAATACTCCATGAAAACCGCTATCAATGCAAATTATACATTAATTGGTTGCCCAACTTGCCACAAGAGGAAGTGAGACAAAGGCTTTTAGCGGTAAAACAGGAATGGGGCAAAAAAGCGATCGCTCTCCATCGTGGTGTTGACTTACCCCATCGACTGTGGCAATATCTAATTAGCCGTATAAGTATTACTACTGAAGACCGCTGGGCAGAAATATCTAACAAAACCTTAAATCAGTTAGTTCAAGAAATATCTCAGGGAGAATACTTAATTAGTGGTAAAGGAGTTTTCAAAGAAGAATTTGTCACCTGTGGGGGTGTCAACATCAAGGAGGTTAACTTTAAAACAATGGAAAGTAAGCTAGTTCCGGGTTTATACTTTGCTGGGGAAATATTGGATATTGATGGTATAACTGGCGGTTTTAACTTCCAAAGTGCTTGGACAACTGCATATTTAGCTGGACAGTCAATGACTCAAACGAGTAATTCCTAACTGTCACCAAACAAGATCAGAATTAAGGCATGATGATGATCAGAAACCTCAGATACTCAAAATTAAATCATGTTATTCAGCGAAATTGTTAGTAAATTAAGTGACAATATTCAAGCTCACAGTCTCACCCCTAACCCGGAAGTAAACCCAGAAATTACCGGAGTTGCAGCTATAGATGAAGCGACAAACGGTACTATTACTTATGTGGAAGGGGCTAAATTTGCCTCTTTAGTTAATTCTACTGATGCTAGTGCCTTAATTTTACCCCTGGATGAAAAATTACACACTCAAGCTACAGAAAGGGGTATTGCTTGGTTAGCAACTCCCGAACCCCGGTTATTGTTTGCTCAAGCGATCGCTCTTTTTTATCAACCTTATCAACCTACCCCAGAAATTCATCCCAGTGCCGTTATTGACCCTACCGCCAAAATCGGTAATGATGTTTATATTGGCGCTCATGTTGTCATTTCTCCAGGTGCAGAAATTGGCAATGGTGTAATTATTCACCCCAACGTCGTGATTTATCCTGATGCCAAAATTGGCGATCGCACCACCTTACACGCTAACTGTACCATCCATGAACGTACCCAAATCGGTGCAGACTGCGTAATTCATAGCGGTGCTGTCATCGGTGCAGAAGGTTTTGGTTTTGTTCCCACTCGCACAGGTTGGTTAAAAATGGAACAATCTGGTTATACAGTTTTAGAAGATGGGGTAGAAATAGGTTGTAACAGTGCAGTTGATCGTCCCGCAGTCGGTGAAACCCGCATTGGCAAAAATACTAAAATTGACAACTTAGTACAAATCGGTCACGGTTGCCAAATCGGCTCAGGTTGTGCTATAGCTGGACAAGCGGGGATGGCTGGAGGTGTGAAAGTAGGAAACCGAGTCATTTTAGCCGGACAAAGCGGAATAGCAAACCAAGTAACAATTGGAGATGGGGCGATCGCCTCTGCTCAAACAGGTATTCACAGCGATGTTGCACCAGGGGAAATTGTCTCTGGTTCTCCTGCCATACCACACAAATTATACCTGAAAGTATCTGCTGTTTATAGTCGTCTCCCAGATATATATCAAACTTTCAAACAACTACAACGTCAACTACGGAAAAATTAATCTGAATTTTTTTGTGGAACAGGCATCTTGCCTGTTTTGAATTGATAATATTTTACTATTTTTGATAATTTTAGCTATTGAACCAATCTTCACCCCCTGGTAATTGAGCAAAATAATCATCCACAACATCAGGTAATTCCCTATTGGTATACCTATATGTCATTCCTAATAACTGAGTTGCATTTAATATCAACTGTGGTTTATTTAACATTTGGGAAATTTGTTTTCGTTTTAAAGTACCGTTCAAAACCTCTAAACTAGCATCCGCTATTGCTGGTGTCAGTTCATCTTCGAGGTAAATTTGCCATTCATCTTCATTGATATAATGAGATTTTTTATTATCTTTTAGATTGATTTTTTTGATTTCTATCAATGAATTACGAATAGAAGCAGCCCAAGAATTTGTTAATCTCTGCTCAATTTGATTTTTAATTAAATGAATCAACAGAATTTTTAAAAAAGCCTGGATATTACGTATAATTGCTTGTTTACTCATTCCCTCTAATTCATCAACAATTGCCAGAGCATCTGTGTAACGTCCTGCTAAAATGCTATTTCTGAGGTCAATTAATTCCTGTGTCATCTGTATTCACCTCAAACTATAAATAAAAGAATATTTATTCAGACAATGCTTAATTATATTTTATAGTTAAATTTGTTCATTTGTCTAACTTGAATCAGCAGGTTTTGATATATTCTGGAGATGACACCATCAAAAGCGCGGAGAACCAGAATTGTGAAGTTACATAAACCAATATTAGTGGGAGGACTAGGTTTGTCCTTTTCCCTGTGGATGTTAGACACCTGGCATGATTCAATAGTACAGGTAGGAGAGTTTGGCCTGTTGAGTGCTTTAGCAGTGGGTGGGGGTTTGTGGTTGTTGCAGAAAAACCGCCCCCAGATTGGTGAACAGCTAGATAATATGGTTATAGATAGGTCATCTGTAGAAAATGCAGTCAATAAAACCCAAGCTATCATCAACCAACTCGCACAAGAAGCAGTCAACCATCCCAGCTTAACAACTTTACGTGAACAACTGGAACAATTACTTTTAGAGTTGGATAGACGAGAAATTCAAATTGCTGTTACAGGTGGTAAGTCTGTAGGTAAAAGTACAATTATTCAAACTCTCAAAAATGTAGAGACGTTGCATGAAACGTCTCTACAATATACAGAAACAGCACCTTTATTTACAGGAATGAATGGAAATTCTGATGCAGTCACATTATCAGAACTGCAAAAATCTGATTTTGTTTTATTTCTCACCAATGGAGATTTGACAGATTCAGAATTTCAAGTTTTGCAACAATTAAAAGCTGTAAAACAATCAGTATTGCTGGTTTTTAATAAACAAGACCAGTATATAGTAGATGAACGCCCGACAATTTTGCAATCCTTGAAACAAAGAGTTTCTGGTAATGTAGTTGCAACTTCCGCTTCACCCTTACCTGTAAAAGTGAGAAAACATGAAGCTGATGGTTCTGTACAAGAATGGATGGAAAAACCAACACCAAACATTCAAGAATTAACAGAAAAATTAGTTGAAGTTTTAACCCAACAAAAACAGCAGTTAGTTTGTACAACAACAATGCGGAAAGTGCTGTTACTCAAAGCGGAAGCAAAAAATTGTTTAAATAGCATCAGACGCGATCGCTCAACACCCATCATAGAACAAAATCAGTGGATAGCTGCTGCTGCTGCTTTTGCTAACCCAGTTCCCGCATTAGACATATTAGCAACTGCGGCCATTAACGCGCAAATGGTAATGGACTTAGGTAGTATTTATCAACAAAAAATTTCCTTAGAACAGGCGCAACAAGTAGCGGTAACAATGGGAAGCTTAATGTTGAAATTAGGATTAGTAGAATTATCTACTAGAGCAGTAACAGGTATTCTTAAAACTAATGCTGTCACCTTCGTTGCAGGGGGGGTAGTTGAAGGTGTGAGTGCTGCTTATTTAACCAAAGTTGCTGGTTTAAGTTTGGTTGAATATTTTGAACAGCAAGAAATAGCATTAGAAACAGGAACTGGTTTAAACCTGGAAAAATTACGCCAAGTTTTGCAAAATGTATTCCAGCAAAATCAAAAAATTGCTGTTTTGGAAGCATTTGTGAAACAAGGTGTGAAACGGTTATTACCAGAAACAAAACCAGTTGAAGTATTGGGATAATTTTGTACACAGAAATTACAAACCCGCTTGCAGTGGAGTTATTCCCAAATAAAAAGCGGGTTTTATTGTCAGAATTTAGCAGTCAGAATTCAGAAGTCAAAATATTTTTTAAAGCACTCAAATTTCATGCGATTTTGAACATATTTATTTTTTTGTAGGGTTTATGATAATATCTGTGATTTTCTCAGATGTTGACACTATTAGTAAATTTATGACACCTCAAGAATTTTTGGATAATTTAGCTACAGCAAAAACAGACTCAGAAAAACTCGTTGTTTTTGCAAGATATCTAGACACAACAGCATTAGATCATGCAACCACCCCCAGATGGAAAAGTTTAGCTTACAGTATGGAAATTCAATTTGCACTCAATAACCTTGCTTTTCATTTAGAAGCATTAGCTGAAAAAGCAAATTAATGATTGAAAATAATACTTAATAGGTATGATTTTTTTGTACCTATCAAGTAATTATATTTTTTGGTTAAACTCTCCTAAATACCTGATTTATCAATTCACAAATTCCTTAAAGCTGACGATAAACAGCAAATAAATAATCATTATATTTGTGTTCAACCTCAAGATTGGTAAACGCCCAAGCGACTGGATAAGGGTTTTGATATTCTCCTAAAATATTTATCTTGTGACAAACACCAGGAATTTTGGTTAAATATTTGTTGTTTAAAGGTGAATCACAAACAAATAAACCTCTAGCTGTGTATGTTGTACCTATGATACTTAAGCTATGATTAATTATGATTGCTACATAGTATTTATCATCAGCAGAATGCAGCACTTGAACTAAGTCATTATGAGTAATACCAAGTAAACGAGTAGGTAATTTAAAATCTGCGCTGGTGTCTAAGGGGAGGTTTTGAGTCTTTACCCAAGTGATAATTT
The DNA here is from genome assembly GCF_015207205.1 of Sphaerospermopsis sp. LEGE 08334. Lineage (NCBI taxonomy): Bacteria > Bacillati > Cyanobacteriota > Cyanophyceae > Nostocales > Aphanizomenonaceae > Sphaerospermopsis > Sphaerospermopsis sp. LEGE 08334. The sequence continues at coordinate 51,674 of NZ_JADEXH010000010.1, forward strand.
CTTGATGTTTTTTTAATGTTTTACGTTTTTGGAAAAAATATTTGACTTCGGTGAATAATTTAGTGATTGGGTATATTAGTTGTAGTGCGATTAATATCAAAGTCATGAATATTCTTTGGATTTTCAGCATTTTTTTACCCCTGGTTGTTATAATTGAGATTATAAAACATTTTAATTCAAGAATACTTGTAATATCCTATGCAACCTAAACATCCTTGGTTACAAAAATGTATACAAAAGTTGGAAGAATTACCTCAAATAGAGACAACAACAACTATAGAACCTTTCTTAGAAAACACTTTAGCGGATGGGTTGTTAACAATATATACGCCTCATAACCAAGTTAAATATTTAGTTGAAATTAAAGCATCCATCACTTTAGATACAGTTGATGCAAATATTAATTATATCAATCATCTGAAGCAAAAACTGAGCAGTGATAAGAGAACATTGCTAATTACAGACACACTTTCTGATGCTGTTGTAGATTCATTACTAGAAAACAATATAGAATTTATTGACACTACAGGTAATATTTACCTCAACAATTCAGCACTATATATTTTAGTTAGAAGTAGTTCACAACAGAGCAAAAAATTACTCTCTGCTCCTAAAATTACTACCAGCACCCTAAAAATTGCTTATGCTCTACTTCAAGATCCAAGTGTTTTACAATATCATAATTTAGAACAAATTGTCAACGTAGCAGTTGTTGATTCTACGACTGTGAAACTCAGTCTTTTAGAACTGATAGCGAATGCTGCGGGAGTTGATACTAAAACAGTAAAACGCAGTCTCGAAACTTTGTATCAACTGAATTATTTACAGCGTCAACGCAGTGGAACATATCGAATTGAAAATTACACAAAACTCTTAGAAAGATGGGAAATGGGGTATATAGAAAATTTGCGTCCAGAACTTTTGATAGGAACATTTACCCCTAGAGAAAATATCAATATAGATTTTAACGATATATCAAACCAAATACTAGAAATAGCCCAAAATCAAAAAATTATAATTGGAGGAGAATTAGGTGCTGCAATACTCACAGGGTATTTAAAACCTATCAGCATGACTATTCATATTCCTGAAGAATACAATTATCGCGTGATAACAACCATGTTGCGTCTCAAACCAGACCCCAAGGGTAATATTATCATTTTGAAGCAATTTGGTAATAAAAATCAACCTAAATATCACTTGTCCGAACCTGTTGCAGACCCGTTACTTATTCATGCAGAATTGTCTTTAAATCCAGATACAAGACTCAAAGAAACAGCTAAACGTTTGTATGAAAAATATATTTCTGAATGTATACCTAAAACTTTAGATGATCAAGAATGGGATGAAACTTTTGATAAAATAGTGAAACGTTTTGCAGCATTGCAATATGGGTTCACTAATTTTTCTGAATGATTTATTGTTGTGAGTTAAACTTTTTTAAGGCGCTAATTAATCAAAAACTAGGTAAATCCTGATCTGAATATCCAGTACCAACAACAGCAGGAGGAGTAGTATTAGCTTGCTTTTTAATGAGTTCTAGCAAAGCTTCATTACAACGTTCCGCAATTTCTGGATATTTATTTGCTATCCATTCAAGTTCTGTCACACCAGAAGGATCACTAATATCAATCCCCAGATTTACTAATTCTTCGGTATGTTGCAGTGCGAGATTGAAAATACCTTCAAAATCTATAAATTCTTCGTACATGATTATATTTTAGTAATCCACCAATTTTAGTATAGTTGAATCATCTCACGCAAAGGCGCAAAGACGCAAAGAGTTAAATTTTGCATTTTCCAACTAACCCGCCTACGATTTCAATCGTAGTCTAATAGCCAAAGTCCACTAAAGTGGACTGAAAAGCAATCTTTAGTCTACTTTAGTAGACTTGATCTATGAGACAGGGAATTCATTCCCTGGCGGATTGTGGGATAATTAGAAGATGTGAATAAAAAACTATTTATGTTTTTATTTACGCTTATCAAAAAAACTTAGGGTTGTTTTCATGAGTAAAATTCCCACTATCTTCTCCTTTTTCTCCGGTTCAGGTTTCCTCGATTTAGGATTTGAAACTACAGGTTATAAAATCGCCTACGTTAACGAAATATTCCCCCCTTTCATATCTGCTTATCGCTATTCACGGGAAATTCTTAAACTCCCATCTCCTGAATATGGATATCATGAAGGTGAAACAGCAGACGTAAGTAAATTAACAGAAGGAACACAAGCACAAAAATTAAATGAATTAGTCAAAGATTCCCGGAAATTAAATAATATAATTGGCTTTATTGGTGGTCCACCTTGTCCTGATTTTTCTATTGGTGGTAAAAATAAAGGGCATTTAGGCGATAATGGTAAATTATCAGCTTCTTATATTGAGTTGATTTGTCAAAATTCACCTGATTTCTTTTTGTTTGAAAATGTTAAGGGTTTATGGAAAACTAAAAAACATCGTTTGTTTTATGAATCTTTGAAAATTAAATTACAAGAAGCAGGTTATATTTTAACAGAACGTTTAATAAATGCTATTGAATATGGTGTAGCTCAAGATAGAGATAGAATTATTTTAATAGGTTTTAAAAATAATCTTCTCAATGATATGGAAATTGATGATTTTACCTTTCCCTGGGAAGAATATATTTTATATCCTCGAAATCAAGTGTTTACATATCCTTGGAGTAAAACCGAGCCATTTAAAGAAGATTATATCACCTATTGTCCTGATAATATTCCTCAAGAATTAACTGTTGAATATTGGTTTTTAAAAAATAATGTGCTTAATCATCCTAATTCAAAACATTATTTTCAACCACGAGCAGGTATCACTAAATTTTTAACTATTGCTGAAGGGGATGATTCAAAAAAGTCATTTAAACGTTTACACCGATGGCGATATTCTCCCACAGCTTGTTATGGAAATAACGAAGTACATTTACATCCTTACAAAGTGCGACGTATTTCTGTAGCTGAAGCTTTAGCTATTCAATCTTTACCCGCTAATTTTTCTCTACCAGAAAATATGTCACTTACGAATATGTTTAAAACCGTGGGTAATGGTGTTCCGTACTTAGCAGGGAAAGCATTAGCCCAAAGTATACTTGATTTTTTGTATATTAAAAAGTTTTCTGACTCCTGACTCCTCCAAATATGATTTAATAGATAAGAAATGTTTTATTTTTTCATTAACTTTAATAATTCCTAACTGGCAGAATTAACAATGGCAGCAGACTACCCCAACATTGATATTGCGCCATTTATCGATCATTCCCTGCTTTTACCAACTACTACCCCAGAGCAGATTGAAAGATGGTGTGAAGAAGCATATAGATTTAATTTTGCAGCAGTTTGTATTCAGCCCTGTTATGTCAAACAAGCTGCGGAACTGCTGCACAACAAGAACCCGCAAATTTGTACTGTGATCGGTTTTCCTACTGGCTTGACAACTTCATCTGTTAAGTTATATGAAGCGCAAGAAGCAGTAGAAAATGGGGCGACAGAGTTAGATTTAGTCATGAATTTAGGCTGGTTGAAGGCTGGTAAAACTGAAGAAGTTCACCGGGAAATTGCTACAATTTGTGAAGAAACTGGAAAACCTGTGAAGGTAATTTTAGAAACCAGTTTACTCACGGATGCAGAAAAAAAACTTGCAGCCGAACTAGCTATGGATGCGGGTGCTGCATTCTTAAAAACCAGTACAGGTTGGAATGGAGGAGCAACTTTAGCAGATGTACGCCTATTAAAAGAAATAGCACAGGACAGGGTGGGAATTAAAGCATCAGGAGGGATTCGCACCCATAACGACGCTTTAGATTTAATTATGGCTGGTGCTACCAGATTAGGAACATCTCGCGGTATGGAGTTACTGCGTCAACGCGATCGCCAAGAAGAGGTGACAGGTGACAGGTGACAGGTGACAGGTGACAGGTGACAGGTGACAGGTGACAGGTGACAGGTGACAGGTGACAGGTGACAGGTGACAGGTGACAGGAAAAAGATAAATAACCCAATTACCAATTACCAATTACCAATCACCAATCACCAATTACCAATCACCAATCACCAATTACCAATCACCAATCACCAATTACCAATCACCAATCACCAATTACCAATTACCAATCACCAATGACTAAAACATATCAAGCAACTGGTATTAATCTTAAAACCCAGGCATTAGGAGAGTCAGATAAAATAGTGACAATTTTAACCAAAGAATTTGGATTGATTCGGGCGATCGCTCCTGGTTCACGAAAACATAATTCCAGTCTGGGTGGGAGAAGTGGAATGTTTGTAGTTAATCAACTGCTCATTTCTCAAGGGCGATCATCACAACCAGCTACATCAACCCTCAATAGAATTACTCAAGCTGAAACTATTAAAACCTACCCAGGTCTAACCAAAGACTTGGGAAAATTAGCTGCTAGTCAATATTTAGCGGAAATAGTTCTGTGTCAAGCTTTAAGCGAACATCCCCAAGAAGAACTTTATGAGGTACTTAACGAACATCTCCAGCGTTTAGAAGCTTTACCAAAAAATCAAGGACAAGATGTAGTAGCATATTTGGCACAGGGAGTATTTCACCTCTTGGCTTTAGCAGGATTAACCCCACAAGTGCAATTTTGTTGTTTAACACAGCGTCCCCTAATTCCAGACCTGACCAATCCCAACTGGCAAGCAGGTTTTAGCATTGCTGCGGGAGGAACAGTTTGCTTACAAGCGTGGGAACAGTTAAGAAAACAAAGGGAACGGCAGAAACAGGAAGAAAAAAAACAGGAAGAAAAAAAACAGGAAGCAGAAATTTCTCCATCGGCCAATAATGCCCCCAAACCTGGTTATCAAAAAGTTTTCCATCACCAAGACCTACCAAAAATTTCCCGTCGTCTGGGTGCAAAAGAATTGGGTATGCTCCAATATTTGTCCGAACCAGGGATAATGCAAATAGATGCAGCCGCAGATGATGGCTGGTTATCTGTTGAGCAGATTTTGCGCCAATACACCCAGTATCACCTTGGTCGCCCTATTCGCTCTGCCACATTGATAGATTCTTATTTTGCCGCCAACCATGATGCAATCGTCTGATTTGGATCGAAAAATTCAGCCTTTATCACCTAGCCAAGCTAACAACAAGAATAGGGTATCAGAATCTTCAAGACCTAATCATTTAAGTTCTGTTTCACCCCTAAATTCTGGCAAAATTCATAGCCCAGAAATGTCTCTCAAAGAAGTTGCTGATGAGAAAAATTTGACATCAGAACTTAATGTGAATATACCTCAACCATCAGATATAGATTCACCAATTTCAGGAACAATTAATGGTGAAAATGGTAAGGTTAATACTAAGATTAATACTACGGAAAAAAGTTTACAAGTAACATCACCCCTAGAAACAGAAACATTACCATTAAACGGTTCTGGTTCAGGTGGAAATTCAGCATCAAGTGATGTGGAAGAAAAGGGATTTTTTCCTGTATTAAAAAACCCGAATTTCCTAGCACTGTGGGGAGGACAAGTTTTTTGTCAACTGGCTGATAAAGTATATCTAGTATTGATGATTGCTTTGATTAACAGCGAGTTTCAACAAGGTGGTCAAAGTATCAGTGCTTGGGTGTCAGCGTTAATGATGATCTTTACCATTCCCGCAGTTTTGTTTGGTTCAGTAGCTGGTGTGTTTGTGGATCGCTGGTCAAAAAAAGCTGTATTGGTAGCATCAAATATTTGGCGCGGTATCCTTGTTTTAGTAATTCCTTTTTTACTGTGGTTAACCCATGATTGGCAACCAGTGGGAGTTTTGCCAGTGGGTTTTTTAATGATCTTACTGGTGACTTTTTTGGTTTCCACATTAACACAGTTTTTCGCACCAGCAGAACAAGCAGCTATTCCTTTAGTGGTGGAAGAACAACATTTACTTTCTGCTAATTCCCTGTACACAACAACGATGATGGCATCGGTAATTGTTGGTTTTGCTGTGGGCGAACCAGTGTTAGTTTTAGCTGATAGTATTTGGGCAAAATTTGGCGGTAGTGGGGGACTAGGTAAAGAAATTTTAGTTGGTGGTAGTTATGCGATCGCTGGCATGATTTTATTACTCCTGAAAACTCACGAAAAACCTCACCCCCCAGAAACAGAATTTCCTCACGTTTTTGAAGACCTGCGCGACGGTTTACGTTACCTCAAAGAAAATCACCGTGTCCGCAATGCTCTTTTGCAATTAACTATCCTATTTTCTGTGTTTGCAGCTTTAACCGTTCTCGCTGTTCGCATGGCAGAAATTATCCCTAATTTAAAAGCTTCCCAATTCGGTTTTTTACTTGCAGCGGGTGGTGTTGGTATTGCAGGAGGCGCGACAATTCTCGGCCAATTTGGTCAACGTTTTTCCTATCGACAACTTAGCCTCTGGGGTTGTCTGGGTATGGCTGTATCTTTAGTTGGTCTTTCACTCTTCACAACCCAGCTATGGCTAGTGCTGCTTTTCATAACTTTATTAGGTGTATTTGGGGCTTTAGTAGGTATTCCCATGCAAACCGCTATCCAAACCGAAACACCCCCAGAAATGCGCGGTAAAGTGTTTGGACTGCAAAATAATGTGGTTAATATTGCCCTGACTCTACCTTTAGCCTTAGCAGGTGTAGCGGAAACTTTCATTGGCTTAAAATCAGTCTTTTTGTCCTTGGCTGTGATCGTCTTTTTCGGAGGTATCTTCACCTGGTATAATTCCCGTACCTAGTTATCAGTTAGTCAATCATCAAAAAGTTAATAAAATCACTGGTTTTCGTGCTAAACTTAATCCAGCGAAAATTCAGGACATACTTGCTGAGGATTAATGAAACCTGATCCTAATTAATTGGTGATCAAGTTGATTAATTCCCACCTTAAAAACACCACAAATAAAGCCATAAATTTGCTATTTGACTTGGCTAATAGCTGAGATATTTAATAAAGATATGGCATTAATTTATTGATGCACAAAAAGCAGCAAGTATCACGGGATAAACACAGCTAAGTATAAAACCCCAATCATTTCAAACCGATTTTATCAACAGCTAATTAAAGAATGCGTATAGCCTGGATTGGAAAAAAATCACCCTTTTGCGGTAATGTCACCTATAGTCGGGAAATTACAAATGGATTATTAGATAGGGGACATGATGTAAGTTTTCTTCACTTTGCTCAAGACGACTCTGAACCAGATAACTGGCCAAATTTTAAAGAAGTTCCCCTACCTTTTATTTATAAGTCCCAAGTTTACACACTTCCCGCTTTTAATGCCACTAAGGTTTTAAAAGACGCATTGCGGGAAATACAACCACAAATAGTCCATGCTTCCTTGACTTTATCCACTCTGGACTTTGTTTTACCAGAAATTTGCAAAGAATTAAATTTACCCCTGATTGCTACTTTTCACACTCCCTTTGCTGGTAAAGGAGCAAAATTAATTTCTGGTACGCAACTTTTAGCTTATCAGCTATACGCACCTTTTTTAGATAATTATGATCGGGTAATTGTATTTTCCCAAATTCAAAGAGAATTATTAGCGAAAATGGGAGTCAGGGAAGAAAAAATCGCAGTTATTCCTAACGGTGTTGATACTGTTAAATATTCCCCTGGGGTTTCCCATATCAAAAAAGAATTTAATGCTGAACGTTTGTTTGTTTATCAAGGCCGTCTTGCACCGGAAAAAAATGTAGAATCCCTATTACGAGCTTGGAAACAGTCAGATATGGCTGCTGGTAGCAAGCTTTTAATAGTAGGTGATGGTCCATTGAAATCATCTTTAGAACCGTTTTATGGCTCAGAATATGGCATTATCTGGTTAGGTTTTGTCGCTAATGAAGAACGCCGTATAGAAATTTTACGGGGATCAGATGTATTTATTTTACCTTCTTTGGTAGAGGGTTTATCCCTGTCTTTATTAGAAGCAATGTCTTGTGGTTTAGCTTGTTTAGCTACTGATGTCGGTGCAGATGGGGAGGTATTGGAAAAAGGTGCTGGGGTAGTAATTAATTCCAAAACTGTGCGATCGCAACTCAAAACCCTTTTACCACTATTCCAAGATCATCCAGAGTTAACAACCATGTTGGGGCAAAAAGCAAGGAAGCGAGTTTTAGAACGCTATACCCTGAGTGATAATATCAGTTCCTTAGCAGAACTTTATACTGAAGTTTTAGCAAAGCATCCTGTAACATCAGGTTGGGGTGTTTAAGTTATCAATTGATAATTGACAATTGACAATTGACAATTGATAATTGTTTCATTCAGGGTTTAAAACCTCCCCCTTCAAGGGGAAAAAAGCAGAAAATTCTGCTTTTTCAATCCTCTGATTTTAAGGGAGAGGTAATTGTCAATTGTTCATGAAAATATTCTGATTTTGTGGGAGGATTTTTATAATAAATAGGGCTTGATGAATAAACTGAAAACCACGATGAATAAAGAGTTTGAGGGTGATAACAAAGAAAATAGGTGCAAGGTTTTGGAAACTATGAGTAGGAAAACCTTGCACTTTGTTGGTTTCTACCTTTAAAAGCAGATGAACACAGATTTTTATATCCCCGACTTCTATGATCAATTATCAATTTATTTACAAGATCATAAAAGAAGTCGGGGATCTGAGTTTTTATCTATTATTTGGACGCTGAATAATAGTTTCCATCACCCGACGTTTTGCTTTCGGATCAACACCTACCAACCGCACATACTCACCACTATATTCAGCTAAACAAGATTCTAAAGTTGAAATTGCATCAGATTCACCGTCTATCTGTAAATTACCGCAACTTTGCCAAGAACCAGTGCGAAAACGTCTTTCATCAACGTGTTCTACACCAATTTTATAACCTTGAGATAAAATTTGCCGGACTTGTTCCTGTGTTTCTAAACTTAAATGACTTTGATTTTTACTGCTATTATTTCCATTTCCATTAGTTACAGGTTGACTAATAGGTGTTTCTTTCACACCAACTTGAGATTTATAAAGTCTACCCCGATTTAGTCTATTATATTCATCAACCAAATGGGAAGTTTCCACCCATTTTTGTTCACCTACCATTAAATTACCAGATTCAATTAAATGGGATAAACTAAAATCAGGTTTCTTAAATTCTGGTGGTGGTTCTACACTATTAACCACTCGCATCGAGATTTTTTCATAACCTATCTGATGAATAAAATCACGAATTTGTTCATCATAAATGCGAGAACGCAACGCACTAAAAAAGTCAATAGACTGATGAGAGAAAGTATCTACTAACTGTGCAAGTTCTCTTGCTGAAAGTCCATCTTCCCCAAAAATTCCCCCTACAATTCCTACCTTATCATCGTGGTTGGGTTCCCAGTAAAATTTCTCCATTCTTCCATCTCTAATTAATGGTGCATAGAGAGTAGAAAAATCATTTCCTGTAACAATAATGGGAACACGACGAATAGGGTTAGCATCATAACTTCCTGGTAATTGTACATCAGTGGGATTATCTGCAATATTCATTAATGTTGCATTTACCAACTGAGTATTAACTGTGTATTGAGTACCTTCGTCAAATCTTCCTGCACCAGCATCTAAATCATTAATCATCAAAACGCACATTTTACCGCGAACTTTAACTAATTCTGCGGTTTCTCGATAACGCAAACGAATTAACCGTGCTGGATCTCCTGCATCTGGACTTTCTAATTCTCCTCCAGAAATGAGGGTGACTTCTATTCCCATTTTTGCAAATGCTAATTCACATTGAAAAGATTTACCTTCACCTTTTTTTCCATGAATCCCTAAAATTAAGGGAACTCTCACACCAGGAATATTTAAAAAGTTTTTGGTGATGTGAACAGCAATTTTATCCAGAAACCGAGGAGAAATGTAGTAACTCATAATTTTATTATAAAAGTTATTATCAAAGTTTTGACTTTTGACTGAAAACCAAAATTAAAATCTACAAACTATTTGGGGGATTTCTCCCCCAGTGATTGTACATTATTAAGTAAGTGGGCTTGAAAAAACCAAGGTATGTTACAAAAAGTAAAATCTCTGAAAGTCTCTTCCCTTTTGCTTTTTGCCTCTTGCCTTTTGCCTTGCCATAACGATAAATTTTAACGCCTACCTACTTAAACCAGTGATCTATCAGTTAAAATCTCATAACCATCTTCTTTCACTAACACAGTATGTTCAAACTGAGCAGATAAAGCATTATCAACTGTAACCGCAGTCCATCTATCAGCTAAAATTCTGGTATTTTTTGAACCTGCATTTAAAATTGGTTCAATGGCTAAAGTCATACCAGCACGTAATTTCACATTGGGAATCTCACGAGTTCTATAGTTAAAAACCGCAGGTTCTTCGTGTAAATTTCTACCCACTCCATGACCTGTAAATTGTTCCACTACACTAAATTTATTTATTTTTACATGGTCTTCAATCGCACCAGCAATATCCGCAAGGTGAGCGCCGGCTTTAACTTGTTCAATTCCTTTATATAAAGCCTCTTCCGCTATTTTTATTAATCTAGCTGCTTCTGGGGTGACATTCCCCACGGCAATTGTTATACAAGAATCACCGTGAAATCCCTGGTAATAAGCACCTGTATCAACTTTTAATACATCACCGGAGCGAATCACTTTTTTCGGACTAGGAATACCATGTACAACTTCATTATTTATACTAGAACAAATCGAAGCCGGAAAACCGTGATATCCTTTAAAACTGGGAGTTGCACCCATTTCCCGGATACGTTTTTCTGCGTGTGCATCTAAGTCAGCAGTTGTCATTCCTGGTTCTACTAACTCAGAAATTTCTTTGAGAACCGTGGCCACAATCTTCGCCGATTGTCGCATGATTTCGATTTCGCGGGGAGATTTAATTTCTATACCCCTGCGTTGTCTGGGTGCTGCGGGTTTGGTTTTAACTGGTTCAGAAATTAGGTTGCTGAGAATGTTCATCATGTAATTTAGTAATTTCCGCGATTTTACGGCTTAGATTTGAGGTTGTTGAGATTTATTGCAAAAAATATCTATCCTTACTTACGTTAACTTATTTTGCGTTATTTAGAAAATTGGTAATGGGTAATGGGTAATGGGTAATTTTGCATCCCATATTTAATAAGTTTTTTCAATCTCAATTTTGCCAAATTTGTTCAACTTACTTTTTTTCGCAATAACTACTCTCTATTCTCAAGATTATTGCGAATATTATCAATAATTTTACGAGTTTTGGTTTTTTCAGCGATTGATATTTACTTACTCACTTTTTTATGGTACTATATAGTAAAATACATGAGATTAATAGATAATTCTATAATTATTACAAAATAGTTCTTCCTCATCAAAATCTAGTATATCAGGTTCTATGGTCGTTGTCAACAGTCTAACCCCTCTATTTGGCAAATTTTTCTGGTAAAAACTCACAACCAAAAATCCTGTACATACTGAAATCCTGATTTTGACAAAGATAGATTACGATTTAATTATGATCTCTCCCTTCATCCCAGCTTCAGAATGTCCGGGGATGGTACAACGTAAATTATATTTTCCTGTTTTGAGAGGAACAAACACCCATTCTGCTTCTGCACCGGGTTTGAGTTCTAATTCGTGAATCATTCCTTTAATTTCCACATTTCCCGCTTCTACCTTTTGCGTCCAAATAGCATCAGCGAAATCTTTACTGGTAAAATAATGCTTTACAGGACTGGGATTAGTTAAAACTAGCTTGTACCGTTTCCCTGATTGAAATTCTAAAAAATTAGGTTCAAATTTCAATTCACCCGCAGCAGTTCCCAAACTGACGGTAATTTCTGTTGGTGGTTGTTTGATTATATCACCAGAGGAATTGTTTAAGTTTTCTGCGATCGCACAAGTTCCATCTATGAAACCAAGACAAACCAGAAATATCAATAACAACAGAGATTTATACAGACATTTATATAGATGTTGGGAAATGTTGATTAGATGACTGTACATTTTTATCTTATTGATCTGAAGTAAATCACACCTGACACTATTATCTATGATCTGAGTTTATTTTTACTCATCTCTTCCCCAATCACCAATCACCAATCACCAATCACCAATCACCAATCACCTAGATTCTGCCATGATAGCAGGTCCAGCGGTAACTACTACCAATTTATCAGAATCGAGTTGCTGACGCGCAAATTTATTAACTTCGTTTTTGGTGACTTTTTGGATTTTTTCAGCAAAACCTTGCAATTCTAGTTCATAAAGTCCAAAAACCTCGTTCATTAAAATTCTAGCGGTTAATTCCTCTGGTTTAGATAGAGAAATATTATAGTTACTAATCAAAGTGCGTTTTGCGGTTTCTACTTCTTCTGGGGTGACACCTTGTTGATGTATTTGTTGTAAGATTTTGCGGGTAGTTGCGATCGCCTTATTTGCATCTTCAGGACTGGTTTGCATTTCAATTAAAAATGTGCCAATATTCTTTCCCCCTTGGAAGTTGCTATAAATTCCATAAGTCAAACCTAAGCGATCGCGTACTTCTGAACCAAGTCTACCAGATACGCTGTCTCCTGCCAAAATTTCATTCAAAACCAAAGCTGAATAAAATCTCGGATCTTGACGTTTGACACCCAGATCACCCATATAGGTGATAGTTTGCGACTTTCCGGGTAACACCGAATTAATTTGTAAACCACGTTCTGTTTTTACCACCTGGGGATATTCTACCATCGGTGGTTTTCCCTGAACTCGCCAATTACCAAATTGAGTTTCTAAGAGCGATCGCACTTTTTCAATTTCAAAATCACCCACCAATACTAAAATCATCGTATCTGGGCGATAATGTTTTTGTCGAAACGCCATCACATCTTTCCGTGAAATTTTCTGTATACTTTCTAAGGTTGGGAAAATGTGTAATGGATGATTTTGCGGATATAACGCTTGCATAAATTTCCGGTTTGCTACTTCATCAGCATCATCCAGTTCTAACTTTAAGTTATTTACAGCTTGTTGACGACTAATTTCTAACTCTTTCTCAGGAAAAGTGCTATTTTTAACAACATCAGCTAAAGTCTCCAGCAAAACAGGTAAGTCTTCCTGTAAACTTTTACCCTGAATCCGCACACCTTCCCGCAATGCGGTAAAATCTAAACTCGCTCCCCTACGATCTAAAGTATCTGCAATAGTTAATGTATCTTTGGTTTTCGTCCCATTTAACAAATTATCCGCCACCAAAGACGCTAAACCGGCTTGATCAGCTTTGTCAAATTCCTTTCCTGCTTTAATATATCCACCTAACGTCACCGTCGGACTACTTTTGTCTGGTAATAACAACACCCGCAACCCATTGACAAAAGTTAAGCGTTGTGGTATTTGTGGAATTGAATGATCAAAATAATCAATCTTTTCATCTGTAGCTGGTAAATACTTCGTCACCTCAGATGCAGTCATTTTCACACCAGCAGTTAAATTTTCTGCGGTGGAAAATTCAGAAGTTTGATAATTTTCATCTTGTGCATTTTGCACAGGTGCAAAAAAACCAACCGCTGCTGCTTCTGGTTTCAGATATTTATTGATGACAGCAACTACATCCGCTGGTTTCACTTTGCGGACATTTTCTAAATATCGTTCTGTATATCTATAATCATCTGCAATTAGCTGATCATTAGCAAACTGCTTTCCTTGACTGGTGATATCGCGCCTGTTTAAAATTACAGATGCTATAAGTTGGTTCTTAGCGCGTTCAACTTCCTCTAATGTAACTTCTGTTTTGACAAGTTTCGTTATAGCATTTTTATAGACTGCATCTATTTTCTGTAAATCTTGATTAGGTGCAGCAGTAACAGATAAATCATACCAACCAATTGCTCGCAAACTGGCAACATGAGCAGAAATATCAGTTGCTAAACCAGATTTTACCAAAGCCTGATACAAATAAGAATTTTTTCCCCCTGTCAAAATATAATCCGTCACTCCCAAAACTGGAATATCAGGATGATTTAAATTGGGAAGTGGATAAATTACCTGTAAAAACTTTCCCGCACCAGGTTCTCGTAAAACTATAGGTGAAACTGGTATTTGGGGAGTTGGTGAGTTGGGAACTTCAGGAATTTGTTGACTTTTGGGAATTTTCCCAAATATTTCATTAACTGTTTCCAAACTTGTTGCAGTTGGGAAATCGCCCACAATCACCAAGATAGCATTATTTGGATGATAGTATTTATTATAATAATCCCTAACCTGCTCAACTGTCAACCGTTCCACATCAGCCACAGTACCCGCAGGAGGTAAACCATAACCATGATCAGGAAAAAGCGATCGCATCACAGCAAGCTTGAGGCGGTATTTCGGACTATTTTCATAACCTTGTAACTCAGAAACGACAACCCGCTTTTCACTTTCCAGGTGTTGGTTATCAATGAGTAAATTTTGCATTCTGTCTGCTTCCAGTTCCAGCAGTGCTTTGAGCTTATCGCGTTCCGCAGTATGGTAATATGCGGTTTGCTCAAAACTGGTAAAAGCATTAGAGTCACTACCCAAAGCACTAAACAACTGTGCAAACTGCACCGGACGGTTTTTTGTGCCTTTAAACATTATATGTTCTAACTGGTGAGCAATACCATTAATGCCTGGAGTTTCTTGAGCCGAACCAATATTATACCACATTTGCACCGTTATAACTGGTGCATTATGAACTTCTTTAGTCAGGACAGTTAAACCATTATCCAGAACAGTCTTTTGAACATTGTTTGTCACTGTAAGATTATTTTTGTTTGCGTCTACGGATATTTGCTGATCATGTTCCCAGTTGAGTTGAAGAAAATTGAGATGTCCAGAAAATAGGTATCTCAGGAAAAAAGCTGATATCAAAGATAAAAGGAATAATAGTAGAGGTACACGATAACGATGGAAGCTAGAAATTACAAACATAGATTTCTTGAATATAAGTAAATAAGACTACATCTTTTTACCTATACATCTGTAGTTTTACTTTTCTGGAAAATTATTAGAAGGAGTCAGGAGTCAGGAGTCAGGAGGTAGGACAGGACTGACGCAAAATATCTCTAAAACTCTCTTTCCTACCCTTCGGGAACACCTTCGGTGAACGTGTCCTTCGTGTCTATGCCTTCGGCACGCTTCGCGAACGTGGTTCATTTTTCAAGAGTTCAGGAGTTTAGGATAATAAGAATAAATTTCTTCCCTATTCCCTACTCCCTGTTCCCTGTTCCCTGTTCCCTGTTCCCTGTTCCCTGTTCCCTGTTCCCTGTTCCCTGTTCCCTGTTCCCTGTTCCCTGTTCCCTAAAAAACGAATAAACTCCAAAGGTAAACCATCAGCGTCAGCGATGAAAGCGACTTCTAAAATGCGATCGCCTATTTGCTGCTGAGTTGGTTCTAAAAGAACTTGGAGAGGTGACAACTCAGATACAGCAGAGACTTTCGCTTTTAAGTCTGACAACCAAATATATAAATCTGGTACAGTTGCAGTTAAATCAAAAGAAAGATGATAATACCCGACATAATGCTCATCTGCAAAAGCATCAGGTGCGGGTTTCGGCTGAGGGATCTGGATTAGTTCGATGCGGCTATCTAATCCTTCCATCCAGCAAGCTAAAGTATAACCGGTAGTAAAGCGATCGACAACCGTAAATCCTAACTGTTCATAAAATGCGATCGCCCGGTGAATATTCGCAGTTCTAATAGACGCATGGTGCATAGAATTTTAGATTTTAGATTTTAGATTTTAGATTTTAGATTTTAGATTTTATATAAAAATAAATAAATCTGCTGGTAAAAGCTTAGTAGCAAAGCAAAGGGCAAAAGGCAAAAGGCAAGAGATAATAAGAAGATAAATATGCTTACCAATTACCAATTACCAATTACCAATTACCAATTACCAATTACCAATTACCACTAATATCTACTCAAACAAACGGAAATAAGGATAGCGCACAGGCACACCAGGTTCTTTATCCAGATCAAAATTAATCACATCCCAAGATGGATCTTCAGCGGGATCAGGTCCAAACTCCACTGGTAAACCATATAAACGAGCAGCACCAGCTTCCGGTTGTCCAGAACGCCAAGGACTGCTGCGTTCTAAATAACCACTCATTAACTCTTGATAGCGACGGGCAATAATTACCCTTGTAGCCCGATAACCTTGAGTATACAGCTTATCCAGAGCCTCGTGAATTTCAAAGCGAATGCCATCAGGATGTGTATGTTGACGATACCATTCATTATTCCACCTCCGCCAATGACGACCCGACTGGAGATGTACCAACTCTTCCGTTTTCGGGTTCGCTTCAAAAGCGCCATGTCGCGTACATAAATAAGTATCAGTCAACGTTAGCGCCGGAATAGTCTGGCGACAGTGTGGACACTGTATTTCAGGTCCAAATATTGGGTACTGTAAGCCTGGATTCATCATGAAGTGTGTACAAGCATAGTTTTCTTTTTACCAGCACCAATAGGTTGGATTTAACACTTCGGCTCTACTACTTTGAGTAAGTTGCCGCAAAAGCAAATCTCAGCAGTTTTTCCTTAGCGTACAGACCAAACGGCTGTGGTATCCTGGTTGTGCAACCAGCCTCAAAGGTTGGAATTTTTCCAGTGTTCCTGGGTACCATATCAATATTTTATCGTGTCTACTGTTTCCTATTGGACATCTGCTATATAAAACCTAGACAAGATTATATATCAAGTTGGCATTTTTCTGAGCTAACTTATGTCCATTTTTGTTAACATAAGTATATTTTTGTCTATAAAATGGTCAACTTAGGACAAGCTCCCGATTTTTCTCAAGCTGCGTTTATCGCAACCAACGCCGTTGTTGTCGGATCAGTCAAGATCGCAGCAGGGGTAAGCATCTGGTATAGTGCAGTAGTGAGGGGGGATGTAGAACGCATTGAAATCGGCGAATGCACAAACATACAGGATGGAGCCATTTTACATGGTGATCCTGGTCTGCCCACCATCTTAGAAGATCATGTTACTATAGGACATCGTGCCGTGGTACATTCTGCTCATATTGAACGGGGGAGTTTAATTGGCATCGGCGCAATAATTTTAAATGGAGTCCGAATAGGTCATAGTAGCATCATTGGCGCAGGTGCAGTTGTTACCAAAGACATACCCCCATTTTCCCTAGTCATTGGCATCCCCGCCAAAGTTGTCCGTCAACTCACAGAAACCGAAGCCGCCGAACTTATTGAACACGCTCAAAAGTACCACAAATTAGCCCTCGTTCACGCCGGCAAGGGGATAGATATTGGTTTTAGGTAATGGGTAATTGGTAATGGGTAATGGGTAATGGGTGATGGGTAATGGGTAATTAGTTATTTTTCCCAATCACCAATCACCAATCACCAATCACCAATCACCAACTTCATTATTCTTTACACTACCCCTTGGAAAAATAACCGACTTCAGATAAAAATAAAAATTGATATCTGTTGACAAAACTTTAATTTCTAGATAACAGAGGTTTCTAAATATGGACATTGATACCCGTGTAGTCGTCGTTTTAGCACCATTAGCCATTGCAGCAGGTTGGGCTGCTTTTAATATCGGTGCTGCTGCAATCAGACAAGTGCAAAACTTTTTAAATAAAGAAGCATAATTTAGGTAATGGGTAATGGGTAATAGGTAATGGGTAATTGGTAATATTTTTATCCAATTACCAATTACCAATCACCAATTACCAATCACCAATACCCATGAACATCGACTCCTTACTGCAACCCTTTCAACACTTTGGCGTTAACCTGGGACTCTCCCGCATTGTCAAATTATTAGCAAATCTTGACAATCCTCATCAAAAAGTACCAGTGATTCATGTTGCTGGAACTAATGGTAAAGGTTCTGTATGTGCTTATCTTTCTTCTGTACTCACTGAAGCTGGTTATCGTACAGGAAGATACACATCACCTCATTTAATAGACTGGCATGAGCGCATTTGTATGAATGAACAGCCAATCAATTCAGAAAATTTGTTTCAATTAATACAGCAAGTTCAAGCAGCTATAGATAAAAACGAAGAATCACCGACCCAGTTTGAAGTAATTACCGCAGCCGCTTGGTTATATTTTGCACAGCAAAAAGTTGATATAGCCGTGATTGAGGTGGGTTTAGGTGGTCGTTTAGATGCGACTAACGTTTGCGAAAAGCCTTTAGTAACAGTAATAACTTCTATTAGTAGAGAACATTGGCAACAGTTAGGACCGACAATCAGCGATATTGCCAAAGAGAAAGCGGGTATAATTAAAGCTGGATGTCCTGTAATTATGGGACCTTTACCAGAAGATGCCGAAAAAGTAGTAATATCCAAAAGTTTAAAATTACAAAGTCCGATTTTTACCCCCCAACCAGCAACCGAAATTAGTCATGGATGGGCAGAATATCAGACAATTGAAAATTCAGGATCAATTAAATATAAATTACCATTAAAAGGGCAAATTCAATTAACAAATTCTGCCTTAGCATTAGCCACTTTAGAAATATTACAACAACAAGGATGGGAGATTTCTGAACAAGCGATTATTCAAGGAATAGAAAAAACCAAGTGGCCAGGAAGAATGCAATGGTTTACCTGGAAGAATAAACAAAATAATCACGATTATCAATTATTAATAGATGGCGCACATAACCCAGCATCAGCAGCAGTTTTGAGAAATTATGTAGATAGTCTTACCCCACCCCCAACCCCTCCCCGCAAGCAGGGAGGGGAGTATAATTCTGTAACTTGGGTAATGGGGATGTTAGCCACAAAAGATCACGGTGATATTTTTCAGGAGTTGTTAAAAACAGGAGATAAATTATATTTAGTACCTGTGCCTGATAGTAATTATGCAAATTTAGCAGATTTAAAAAAATTGGCTTTAGAAATTTGCCCAGCTTTAGGTTTTTGCAGCACCTATGAAGATGTATTTTCTGCCTTAGATGCTGCTTTCACCTCTTCAGAAAATGGGGAAAATAAAGATAACCTAGTAGTATTATGCGGTTCTCTTTATCTCATCGGCTATTTTCTAGGTAATTCATAATTATCAATTGTCAATTGTCAATTGTCAATTACCTGTTATCCCATTGTTGTGCTGCATCATTTACAGCTTGATCTACTGTTTTTTGTTTTAACATTGCCGCTTGGAGATTTTCATAAATTGCCCTTTGCAACAATTTAAAATCCTTCATTTTGGGAGTTAAAACTTCTGCTTTTTGCATTTGTTCAGCACTGATAATTCTGCCTTTTTCCACAGTAGAAGCATTAGCAGGAACTTCCTTAAAATAACTATCTGATAAAGCTTTCACCGTCGAAGGTAAAACATTGGCAGCTTTAGCAAAAGCTAATTGATTTTCGTCATTGGTAACAAATAAAGCAAACTTAACAGCAGCATCAGGATTTTTAGTAGCACGGGGGATGACAATATTCATTACAGCCACATTTTTCTTACCCGTATCACCAGTTATTTGGGGTGCGATCGCCGAAGCTTTAGCTATTTCTGGGGCATTATTAGAAATAGTCTTCAAAAACTCAGGACCAGAAGCTAAAAACGCCGTTTCTCCAGATTGGTATAAATCAATAGCATGACGATGACCTTGAGTCAATGATTCTTTAGGTAGTAATCCTTTCTGATATAAATCTACCCAATACTGAAAAGCAGCTTTTCCTTGTGGAGTGTTAAAAGCCGCCTTACCCTCAGCATTTACCAAAGTAACACCCATTTGCACAAAAGATTCCAAAACCTCACCAGAATCTTGAGGCACAAAAGTAGCAAAAAAGGCGTATTTACCAGTTTTATCTTTAATTTGTTGCGCCGCTTGTGCTAATTCTGTATAAGTTGCAGGTGGTTTTGTGATACCTGCTTGTTTGAGCAAATCAGTGTTATAAATAGTTAGCCTCGTAGTCAGATACCAGGGAATACCAAAACTCTTACCATTGAGGGTACTAGCTTGCCAAATATTGGGCAAATAGGAAGAACGAACTTCACTAGGGACCTTTGCATCCAAATCTAACCAGGCATTTCTTCCTGCTAGTTGGGAAGCAAAATCTGGGTTAAGGTTAACAACATCTGGGGGCGTTTTTGCGGAGACAGATGTTAAAATCTTATTCTCCATTGCAGCCCAAGGCACATCCACCCATTTGACTTTGATACTGGGGTTTTGGGATTCAAAAGTCGAAATCAGACTTTGGAAGTAGTTGGTAAATTGGGGTTGGAGTTGCATAGTCCAAAACTCAATGGTTGCGACTCCTGAAGCAGCAGGTTTTGTGGTTGTATCAACATTACCTGTGCTGCAACTGACAACCCAACTAGCTAATAAGCCAAGCAGCGCCCAAACAGTTAAATGTTTGAATTTTTGCGTTCTAATCATTGTGGTAATATTTTTACGATTAACGGGGGTGATTGG
This sequence comes from Sphaerospermopsis sp. LEGE 08334, assembly GCF_015207205.1. Lineage (NCBI taxonomy): Bacteria > Bacillati > Cyanobacteriota > Cyanophyceae > Nostocales > Aphanizomenonaceae > Sphaerospermopsis > Sphaerospermopsis sp. LEGE 08334. The sequence continues at coordinate 72,021 of NZ_JADEXH010000010.1, forward strand.
TGATTGGTGATTGGTAATTGGTGATTGGTGATTGGTGATTGGTAATTGGTGATTGGTGATTGGTGATTGGGAAAATACAAATAATTTCTCCCTGACTCCTGACTCCTAGAACTCCTGACTCCTGACTCCTGACTCCTGACTCCTAGAACTCCTGACTCCTAGAACTCCTGACTCCTAGAACTCCTTCTCATAAATTTTCCATCTAGCAATCTAGCAGGTAAAACTGTGGTTAGCATCTTCAGTAATCTTGGTAATCTCCTTGGTAAACCCAACAAAGGTGTTGGTATTGAATTAGCACCAGATCGAATGAACATAGTTCAACTGCGTAAGCAGCGCCAAGGTTTAAAAATAGAATCTTTGACAACATTCCCAGTTCCAGAGGGAATAATTATAGATGGTAAGATTAACGATTCTCCCCGGATGGCAGAAATTATCCAACAGGGAATGGTTGAAAGCAACATTAAAGCTTCCCGTGTTGCTACTTGTATTCCCGGAAGAGATGCTATTGTCCGTGTGATTCCTGTACCATCAGAGTTGGATGATAAAGAATTGCGGGACATGGTGCTAAACCACGAAGCCGCATTGTATTTACCCTATCCACGAGAAGAAGCTGATGTAGATTATCAAAAATTGGGGTATTTTGTAGACGAGGATGGCATTGAAAAAGTACAAGTGCTTTTAGTTGCCACTCGTAAGGAAGTGACAGATACCTATATTAATACTTTTGCCGAAGCTGGATTAGCAGTTGATATTTTAGAAATCAACAGTTTTGCTCTGATTAGAACTATTCGGGATCAGTTGCGACTATTCGGACCCCAAGAAGCAGCAGTTTTGGTTGATATTGAATTTGATAGTACGGAAATTGCCATCATTATCAATGGAGTACCACAATTTTCTCGTACTGTGCCTATAGGTACATATCAACTGCAAGCAGCTTTATCTAGGGCTATGAATTTGCCCATATCACGGGAGATGGATATGTTGATGGATATGACTATTCCCGCAAATCCTTTGGATGTAGCTAGAACCGGGCTGACTGGTGCTAATCCTGGTATGAGTCCGATGTTAAAAATACTAGGAGAATTAGCTGATGAATTACGTCGTTCTATTGATTTTTATATCAATCAGAGTGAGGGTTTAGAAGTCGCACAGATTTTACTAGCTGGTATGGGAGGAGGATTGCAACAACTGGATGAATTTTTTACTCAAAGATTAGGTTTTCCTACTACTCAAATAGATCCGATCAGAGATTTGTCTTTGCAAGTAGAAGAAGATAAATATCCCCCAGTGCAACGCCCTGGTTTGGGGATAGTTCTTGGTTTAGGAATGCGGGAGGCATAAAAAATGTACAGTTTAGATATTAATTTTCTCAAAGACCGATCACCTGCTGAGTTGAATGAGAATAAACCTGTTAGACCAAAAGCTGATATTACCGAATATACACCAGCTTTATTGGGAGTCGGTGTGGGTTTGTCTATTCCAGCTTTAGTGTTTGGTGTGTTGTTGTTTTTACAAGCCCAAAATGCAGGATTAGGACAACAAATTGCCAAACTAGAGGAGGAAAACAAAAACCTAGATGTAAAATTAGCCGATATTAAGAAAATTAAGGATGAAACCACCGGCATTAAAGAGCAAACACAAGCTTTAGTCACAGTGTTTGATCAAATTCGTCCTTGGTCAGCAATGTTACAGGATTTGCGCGATCGCATTCCTGCAAATGTACAGTTGGAAACCATTAAACAAATGCCACCTGTGATCAAAGCCAATAACACTGAAGACGACAGTAACAATGCCGGAGAATTAGAAATTACAGGTTATGCCCGTTCTTTTGCTGATGTCAATGACTTTCTGTTAATTATGGGCAAATCCAAGTTATTTAACCCCGAAAAAAGCAAAATTAGTACAGCGGAATTAGTTGATGCACCTGAGATCACTGGTGCTGTTCCACCTGAGACGAAAACTGAAGTGAAATTTAAACCTCCTCAAGTAGTTAAATACACTATTAAAGCTAGTTTAAGTCCTGTACCTGCATCACAATTAATCCGTGATTTAGAACAAAAAGGTACAGTCGGATTAGTTGAAAGAATCCGTAACTTGCAAAAAACAGGAGCTATTGCCAAATGACAGTCAGTGATGATTTAAATTTTTCTAAAAGCACCAATTTTGATGACGTTGGATCTTCCTATCCTGTTGCCTTTGGTGTTACTTTTACACCCAAAGTAACTGGTGGGGTGGTTGGTGCTATAGGCGTGCTAGGCGCTGTTTATATGATAGTCAACATGGTGATGCCAGAGTTTACCAATTTCAATGACTTGCAAACCAAAAGTAAGGATTTACAAGGACAAGTTGATCAAAAAAATCTCCAAGCTAAACAAGCTGATAAGTTACTAGGAGAATTAGCTCAGTCTAAGCAACAACAAACCCAAGTTTTAGCTTTATTTGCTAATGAAAAGAGTTTGGATACATTACTAATTGATACCAGTTATTTAGTAGATTCCAGTAATGCTACAGCTATGGGCAGTAGTTCCATTAAAGCCCAACTGAAAAAGTTTGCACCAGCAGGAGATAAACCAGAAATTATTAATGATGGTAGTCTAGGAGACAAAGTTAACAACAAACTCAAACGCCAAGTTATCAAAGTAGAAATAGAAGGCAATTTTGAACAAACTCAGGCAATTATGCGTAATATTGAGCGATTACAGCCTTTATTACTGGTGCAAAATTATGATTCAAAATTAATGCCACCAGAAAAAGAAGATACAGATGATAAGCAAAAAGGAGCGCGTACAGGAGTGGGCAAAATTTCTACTTCCTTTGACTTAGTAGCATTAATGCCATTAACTGCGGAAGAACAGGCAAAAGCAGCAGCAAAAGCCGCACCACCGCCGAAATAACCTGCAAAAATCCTGAGTGCTGATTTGTAACTCAAATGCAAATTCCATGTACAATGGATGACTATTAGATTTTGGCTTAATAAGTAGATATACAGACTGGTTTTTATTAAATGTGAGGAATGAACTGTGAAACAGGTTCATAGTAATGTTTTAATTTCTAGTGCGGCAGCTTGTGTACTTTTAGCAGCACAGCCCGTTTTGGCACAGACAACTCAAATTACAGAAGTGAAACTAAATCCCGTTGATGGGGGAATTAGTGTAATTTTAAAGACATCTTCTGGAAATAAACCCCAGATTTTCACGACAAAAAGAGATAAAGCCTTAGTTGCAGATATTATTAATACTCAATTGCGTTTACCCCAAGGTAAGAGTTTCCGTCAAGAAAACCCAGCACCGGGAATAGCATCTGTTGAAGTTAATCAGTTAGATGCCAATAGTGTGCGTGTTACTGTCATGGGTATGGATAACGCTCCTGCTGGTAAACCTGTAATCCGTGAAAATAACAATCTAACTCTTGGTTTTACTACCACAGGAGAAACAACAGCAGCAGCACCCACAGCACCAAACACAACAAACACAACCCCAACCACACCGAATACAAATACCACAGCATCAGCACCTCCAACTCCCCCTGGTGATGCTGTAGAGTTTAGTAAACAGCCTGATGTGTTAGTACCTAACCCAGAAATAACAATTGATGGTAAAAAAGCACAACCAGCAGGACCAAATCAACCTTATAACCTAGCGCCTCCTTTTTTACCTAGAGCAGTTGCCCCACCAGTAGGTGATATTACTCAATCTAACATTGATACATCTCCTACAAGTATTGATTTAGGAACACAGGAACGAGTACCGCGTTTGGTGTTGCGAGATGCACCTGTGAGGGAAGTTTTATCACTTTTGGCTCGTGCTGCGGGGCTGAATTTGGCTTATGTTGGGAAAGGAGGGGATGACCAAGCATCTAGTACATCAACTTCAACTGAAAACGTTGGTGATACTGACAAACCAATTACATACGAAAAAATATCCATAGATATAGAGAATGAATCAGTGCAAGATGTATTTAATTATGTCTTACGTCTAAGTGGTTTAGAGGCGAATCGCAGTGGACGCACTATTTTTGTGGGAACTAAATTGCCTAATACTACTCGTGATATTGTCATGCGTAACTTAAGACTGAACCAAGCAAAGGTAAAAGAGGTTTTAAGAGTTTTAGTGAATTTGGGTGCAGAAAGTGCTGTTAATGCTGAAGCTAAAACAACTAGGGTCACGACAGACGTAATTGGGAAAGAAGAAGGAAGGAAATCACAGACAGCTGAAGACACTACTCTTGTAGCTCAACGGATTAAATTTACTGACTCAGTTCCTTTACTTAGAGGTTTACAAGTATCAGGGGACGAAAGAACTAATACTATTACCTTGATTGGGACTCCTAAATTAGTTGAAATGGCTACGTCTCAAGTTGTTCCGCTTGATATACGCCGTCGTCAAGTGGTAATTAACGTCAAGATTATTGATGTTAACCTTTTGGGTATTCAAGAGTCCAATTCTAGTTTTTCTTTTGGTCTTGGTAATAACTATTTTACCAGTGATGGTGGTGCTGCAACTTTCAATTTTGGTGGTTCTCGACCAGCGACAGGAAGTGAAGTATCAAGCAGTTTAACTGAAACACCTATAGCTACAAATCCACCTGGTACTGCTAACAGTTTTCGATTCCCTAAACGCTTGCTTGCTAGTTTGCAAGCTCAAGTACAAAGTGGCAATGCTAAAATTTTGACTGATCCGACCCTCATTGTTCAAGAAGGCCAAACTGCTGACGTACAACTAACACAGGACGTTATAGGAGATATAACAAGAACTATAACTGACACTCCTGGAGGCTCTAGGGAAGAGAGAAAGATATCAAAAGAACCTGTAGGGCTTAAGCTTGCTGTTGTAGTGGATAGAATTGACGATAATGGTTTTGTTTCTCTACAAGTTGCTCCCCAGGTTAAATCTCCTGCTGGTACAGTAGATACAGGTAATGGACAAATCATTTTAGTTTCTACTCGCGCCGTTACTTCTGGTACAATTCGTCTGCGAGATGGTCAAACGCTGATTCTTTCTGGTATTATTCAAGATCAAGATCGTGCAACTGTAACCAAATTACCAATCTTAGGTGATATTCCTCTAATTGGTGCGCTATTTAGAAAGACCAATAGACAGAATGAACGTAGAGAGGTAATTGTGTTAGTCACACCTCAAATTATGGATGACTCAGAGCGTTCTAGCTATGGTTATAACTACAATCCTAGTCCACAGGTGCGGGAGATGCTTGAGCGTCGGGGGTTGAGAGTTCCTGGTAGCAGGTAGACTGTGCAGATCCTGAATCATTAGACCTCTGGTGAAAAAGATGTAGGGGCAATTCATGAATTATCCCTACCAAAAGTTTCAGGTTACGCTTATGTAATTTTCGGCGATGTCTAATGGGTAGCAAATTCTGTAAATTCGCGCATATCAGGAGAATGAAAAGCTAATACTATATCGTCTTTTGGTACGCCTTTTTCGAGTAGAAGTGTAGCAATTCCGACTTCAGTTCCATCATGTTGTATCCAAATTTTGCCGTTTTTAATGTCAATATGGATACTACAACCATGAGTGCGATTATTCCCACGCCAACCAGTATGTAAGAGAAGATAGTGGTCGTTTTGGGTATCTATAACCGCTTGTGCTTCGATTTCTTCCGGTGTAAATCGTCTTTGAGCTTTTTGTGACATACTCCACACACTCCCCTTCGGATGAGTGTGGGCTTCTCAGCGACTCTTCTATGAAGACATTGACTGAGCTTTAAGACCGTGTGTCCCACGGTTCTTGATATTTATAGCGGCATTTAGATCCCTGCACAAACTCGCATGACAGACAGGGCAATTGTGCATTCTTTGGGATAATGGCTTTTTAACTTTGTGGCCACAACTAGAACATTCTTGACTTGTACCGTTTGAGTTCACAGCTATTACCTTTAAACCAGCATTTTCGGCTTTGCTTGAAAGAATAGAAATGAATTGTCCCCAACCAACATCATTGATACTTTTTGCCAGCCATGTTCTAGCGAGTCCTTTTATATTCAGCTTTTCAACAGCAATAACATCATATTTTTTGAGTAGAGTATTTGCTGTTTTAAAGTGAAAATCTTTGCGGGTATCTGATACTTTCTTGTGTTGAATCCCTAGTTTTTTAATTGCTTTTTTACGGCGGTTAGATCCCTTTTTTCTGCGAGACACTCGACGCTGTGCAGATTTTAATTTGCGTTCAGCTTTACGTAAAAACTTAGGGGCGGCAATTCTTTCATCTTCTGAGGTGACAATAAAATCAATTAATCCGACATCAATACCAACAATATTATTAGCATTAAAATCAGGTTTAATAGTTGGAACTGTTTTGTCGTCAAGGCTTAGAGTTACATAATACCCGTCTGCTTTTTTAGTGACAGACACAGTTTTAATATCAAAACCATCGGGTATTGGACGATGAACAATTACTTGAATATCACCTATTTTTGATAGCGTAATCTTGTTGCCATTAAAATGATGTCGCTGGAATTGAGGAAACGTAAATGTTTTATATTGCCCCACACCTTTAAATCTAGGTCTACCCGACTTTTTACCATTAACATCGCCTTTTAACCATCGAGCAAAAGCTATCTCGACTTTTTTAGGGACTTCTTGTAGCACTTGAGAATAAATCTTTTTGTACCAAGGACGGTCTTTTTTAAGTTGAGTTAATGATGCTTTTTGGGTGTAATAATCCGGTTTATCCTTGAGTTCTGGTAAATGGCAAATAACAAGGGAACATCTATCAATTGGAGAACGGTTATGTTGATACCAATTAAACCGTTGAGCCAGCAAATAATTGTATTGATATCGCAACATTTCTAGCGTTTCATCAATCTTTTCTGCTTGTTCTTTTGTAGGTTTAATTTTGTATTGATAGGATATCCGCACCTGATTATTGCCTTTTTCTGACTTTGGTGTCACTATTTTAGTATACACCAATTATGAGAGATATGGCAAGAGGCTTATGAAAAATGATTTTGTATCGAAGGGAAGGTCGGTCAGTGATTTAAAAGTACATCTAGTTTTAACGACAAAATATAGACGTAAAGCCTTTACTGGAGAGATGTTACAGCGACTGCACGTCATATTAGAAGAACTATTAGTTAAATGGGATTGCAAACTTGTGGAGTTTAACGGAGAAGAAGATTATATCCATTGCTTGTTCCAATACCACCCGGACTTAGAATTAAGCAAATTGATAAATAATCTTAAATCAGTTTCTTCTAGGAAATTACGCCAAGAATTTTCAGAACATTTAGCCAAAATTTACTGGAAAGATATTTTTTGGAACGGGTCTTATTTTGTTGCTAGTTGTGGCGGGGTAACTATGTCAAGCTCCGATACTTTATCGGGCGTGGTTTTGGCTCGCTTGATTTTCTTATAAACATCTATCCTTTGCAGAAAAGCCTGAATTTTCAAAAGATTGGCTGTTTTCTGCTGAGAGTTTTGCGCCATGAATCTTAGTTCACCCACAACTACAGCGTTGGTAGCGATGATAGCTTTACCTATTTGCCGGAAGTGATTAACAACTTTTGGTTCACCTTCAATTAAGAAAGAACAGTGATTGGTATCGAGCAAATACATATTTGAATATATTTATTTGAATATATTTATTTGAATATACTTATATTTGCAACGGCATACGGTTATCATGGACAAGTTGCAGACATTCTCGAAGATCGTCTCCTGACCAAGAACCTGCAAACTCAAGTAAATCTTCGGCTGTTGAACCCTTCAATGTGTCTGCGCTTAAATTGGTTTCCTTGTTCAACTGCCTTTGTGAATGACTGGCTTTTATAAAGCGAATAAAATCTAATGCCTCAGTTAACAATTCTGGTGGTAAGGACTCGATTTCTTGCACTAATAATTCTTTAGTCATAATTTAGTATTCTATGCTTTTATAAGTAAATATAGCAGAAGATATGTGAGCAGCAGCGTTGGGAAGATTAAACTTTAACAAATCCTACGCAAGAATCAGGTTTTTAGTCTAATCTTGCGTAAGTCCTAATAACAATGTATTGACATTGTGTACACGATTATTTATAGTAGGAGTAATGGAGTTATTAAAATTCAGGAAACTAAAATGGTAGCTTCCTTTGAAATGGATAATCCTGGACGCAATCAGGTGATTAATATTAGAGTTCAAGAAAAACAGCGTAATTTAATTGATTATGCTGCATCAATTCTTGGTAAAACTCGTTCTGATTTCATGTTAGATGTCGCTTGTAGAGAAGCAGAAAAAGTAATTTGTGATCAAACTTTTTTTGCTTTAGATGAAAAAAAATATCAAGAATTTATTGATATTTTAGATGCACCACCTCAAGCAGATGAGGAACTACGTAAGTTTTTAGCTGCTAAATCACCTTGGGATTAAGAATGGTGCAGAGGAAAATTATAGAAGCTCCTCAACCAATTAATTCTAGCCATGATATATTACAATTCAAATCAAGGTTAGAAACTTTAAATAATTGGTTAAGGGAAAAAGCATTTAAAAATGAGGGTGATACTGCTAGAACTTATGTTGTAATTTGTGAAAACAAAGTAATCGGTTATTACTGTTTGGCAACTTCTGGTGTATATCACTCAGTGGCTATGAGAAAGGTCAAGCAAAATGCACCAGATCCAGTGCCTTGTATGATCATTGGTAGGTTAGCTGTTGATGAACAATGGGAAGGTCAAGGTATAGGATCTGGTTTATTAAGAGATGCAATTTTTCGGGTTTTACAAGCATCCAAAATTGTCGGAATACGATGTATTTTAGTTCATGCGAAAGATGAAGAAGCTAAACAATTTTATCTAAAACATAAGTTTAAGCCCTCACTGATAGAACCTTTAACATTAATATTGCCTTTAAAAGATATTGTTGCGAACCTTTAAGAAGTATAAACGTTTTTTGCAACGTCTTTACAAGGCTTTTAAACTTTGTTTTGTGGTTCATTGACCTGATCTTTACCCAATCACCAATCACCAATCACCAATCACCAATCCCCAGTAAGCATTTATTCCTAAAAATTCGGTGTTTCCAGGGCAACTATGCAGCAAAAAACACAATAAATTCTGAAATCTATATAAATTAATGCTTTCACCTATGCACTTCTGGCTACAACACCTTAGAATGATTCATTGAAAAGTCGAGCCAATCTGATTTACAGGGGTTTTGAGTGTAAATACTCTTAAAGGACGATTTTTGTAATGCGGCCAACAGAGATTTCCGTAAAGATCCGACAAAGTACATCTTGACTAAATCTCAAGTAAACCTCAAGGAGTTTGATATGAACAAAGGCGAATTAGTTGATGCAGTGGCAGAAAAAGCCAGTGTGACAAAGAAACAAGCGGATGCGGTGTTAACTGCTGCTATTGAGACAATTATTGAGGCTGTGGCTTCTGGCGATAAAGTCACCCTGGTAGGATTTGGTTCTTTTGAATCACGGGAACGCAAAGCCCGCGAAGGCCGCAACCCCAAAACCAATGAAAAAATGGAAATCCCAGCTACCAAAGTTCCTGCTTTCTCTGCTGGGAAGCTCTTTAGAGAAAGAGTAGCACCCCCAAAAGAGTAGGTTCTGTTCTAGGAAGTCTATTTTTGATGCGACAACAGGCACACGGGGGAAATTTAGCTTGGGCAGCGGCGTTAGCCGGCTGTTCCCCGGATGCTATTGTCGATTTTTCTGCCAGCATCAGCCCGTTGGGACCACCAGACAGCGTTATTGCTGCGATCGCCTCCCAATTTGGTAATCTAAGACACTACCCAGACCCAGATTACAGCGAACTCAAACACGCTCTGGGTCATTTCCATCAACTACCACCGGAGTGGATTTTGCCAGGCAATGGTTCGGCAGAATTACTGACTTTGTTAGGTAGGGAATTAGGACAATTAGCGGCTACAATATTAATAACTCCAGCCTTTGGCGATTATTACCGCACCCTAGCGGCTGATAATGCTAAAGTGCTAGAGTTTCCTATTTTGGGGACTGGGGATTGGGGACTGGGAAAGATTTATTCCGCATTTTCCTCAGATACCCCGTCTAAAAATTGTGGTTTATTGCTAAATAATCCCCACAACCCAACGGGTAAGCTATTTTTACGGGATGAGATTTTGCCCTACTTGAAAGATTTTGCTTTGGTGGTGGTGGATGAGGCGTTTATGGATTTTCTGCCTCCTGATCAGGAACAAAGTTTGATTGGATGGGTACAGGAATATGAGAATTTGGTAATATTGCGATCGCTCACCAAGTTTTACAGTCTACCTGGGTTAAGGTTAGGATATGCGATCGCTCACCCGGACTTGCTGAAAAAATGGCAATCATGGCGAGATCCCTGGCCTGTGAATACCCTAGCTGCTGCTGCTGCGATCGCTGCACTCCAAGATACAGACTTTCAACAACAGACCTGGAAATGGCTGCCACAGGCACGAAATCAACTTTTTCAGGGTTTATCGGCAATTAACGGATTAACACCCCTAGAAGGCACTGTTAACTACCTCTTGGTAGAGTCTCAATATTCCACCTCTGAGTTACAAGAAAAATTACTGCGACAGCACCAAATTTTAATTCGTGACTGTCGGAGTTTTAAAGAGTTGGGCGATCGCTTTTTCCGTGTCGCTGTCCGTTTCCAATCTGATAACCAACGCTTATTAACAGCCCTTAAATCAGTTATCAGGTGACTGGGGACAGGTGACAGTGAATAGATAATTATTTATTCCCAATTCCCAATTCCCAATTCCCAATTCCCAATTCCCAATTCCCAATTCCCAATTCCCAATTCCCAATTCCCTGTTCCCCGTTCCCTGTTCCCTGTTCCCTATGACTAATGAAAATTGACTACGATATTGTAATTATTGGTGGTAGTATTACCGGATACCAAGCTGCCTTAACTGCAACCCAACTACAAGCGAAAGTTGCCTTGGTACAGCCTCAAGTCCACTATGAATTAAATTATCATTACCCACTCAGCGAACTAAGTAAAATCTCTCAGCAGTGCGTTGATATGGCAACTCTTGGCATTATTACCGAGAGTAAAAACATCAAATCAGATTTTCACCTGAACAAACCAATTAGCAATACTGGAGTATCAGAAAAATCGCAAATTTCCATCTTGCAACCGACTTGCAGCTATTCTTACCAGCAAGCGATGTTGTATCATCAAAGTATTGCAGCACATATAAACCAAATTAATTCTCTTGCTAATTTGTCTGCCCAAGGTGTTGATGTAATTATTGGTAATGGGAAATTTCAAACTTCTCCCAAGCTGAGTTTTCCAGTGAATGACAGAATTTTAAGCGCCCGTACCTATTTACTCGCTTGCGGTTCACATCCAAAAATTCCCGATATTGAAGGTTTAAACACTATAGGTTATCTCACCTTAGCGAATATTTGGCAATATTTAGAAACACCAAACCCTCCAAAAAATTGGGTAATTATTGGTGGTTTACCCCAAAGTATTGAAATTGCCCAAACTTTAGCTAATTGGGGTTGCAACATCAATTTAATATTAAATCACTCCAGTGTTTTTTCCTATCTTGAACCAGAAATAAGACAATTATTGATAGCACAATTAGAAGCTGATGGTGTGCGTATTTTTAACCAAACAAGAGTCACCCAAATACGAAAAATTGAAGATAAAAAATGGGTGCAAGCTGGAGATCAAGCCATTGAAACTGATGAAATTTTAATTGCAACCGGACAACAACCAAACATAGAAAATTTAAATTTAGCAGCAGCAGGAGTCAAATGGCATCCAAGGCGTTTAGTTGTGAACAAAAAACTCCAAACTACAAATCATCGCATTTACGCTTGTGGTGATATTCTGGGTGGTTATGATATTGCCAACATTGCCAATTATGAAGCTAAAATTGCTGTGAAAAATGCTCTATTTTTTCCCAGACTTGAAGTTAATTATCGTTGTATTCCTTGGATAATATCTTCTCAACCAATGGTAGCGCAAATAGGGTTAACAGAATTACAAGCCAAAAGAAGATATGGTAAAAATAAAGTTTTAGTTTTTAAAAACTATTTCAAAACCTTAACAGCAGCACAAATTAAAAATGAAATTACAGGTATTTGTAAACTAATTGTTTTAGAAAATGGTCAAATATTAGGATGTTCTATATTTGGTGCAGAAGCGGAAGAATTAATAAACTTAGTAGCTTTAGCAATGTCAAAAAATCTGAAAATTGAGAACTTAGAAAATTTAGCTGTTGTTTATCCTAGCTTTTCAGAAATATTACAACAAACCGCAAGAGAATGGAATAAACAAAAGTTAAATAAGAACCATATTTTGCAAGAGTTTTTGCAAAGTTTCTTGCATTTTCGCAGAGATTGGAATTTATAATATTCAACAAAATATTCAACAATAGAAAATTCAAAATTCCCTTTCAAAAGGTTTTATTTGAGATTTAATACCCATTTTGCAAACGCAGATAAACGCAAATAAACGCGGATGATTTTATCAATTGATAATTGATAATTGATAATTGTTTTATACAAAAATTAAACCCAGAAGCAAACAGATACAGCATATTTCATACCAGTGAGGTATAAACTCAAATCATAAAACCCTTGTGGAACAGGCATCTTGCCTGTTAACCTTGTACCTCATTTACCTCGAAACTGCTGTAAATGCAGATGATCTGATTGTTGGGTTTCCTTTCGTCAAGCCAACCTACTGAGATATAATATCTAATATTCAACAGGTAAGAATCATGACTTCTGTAACCTTACAAATCCCAAAATCATTAAAATTCACAGATGATGAATTTGTAGAAATAGTTGCAGCTAACAAAGATATACGCTTAGAATTATCACATCAAGGGGAATTAATTGTTATGTCACCAACCGGAGGAGAAACAGGAGAAAGAAACTTAGAATTAAGCGGACAAGTTTGGTTTTGGAACAGAAAAAATAAATTAGGAAAAGCATTTGATTCTTCCACCGGTTTTAAATTACCTCTTGGTGGTACTCGTTCCCCCGATGTCTCTTGGATAAAAATAGAAAGATGGAATGCACTCACACCAGAACAAAGAAAAAAGTTTTTACCTTTATCTCCTGATTTTGTAATAGAATTAGTTTCCGAAAGTGATGATTTAGCAGATACCCAAGCCAAAATGCGCGAATATATTGATAATGGTTTGCGTTTAGGTTGGTTATTAAATCCCAAAGATCAACAAGTAGAAATATATCGTCAAAATCAAGAAGTAGAAATATTAGAAAATCCGCAAAGTTTATCAGGAGAAGATGTTTTACCAGGTTTTATTTTAGATTTAACACCTATTTTTTAAACGCAAGGTTCGTAGTCAGGAATTTATTCCTTACTTGAGGACTGAAGTCCTCACTACGGAACTTCATCTACCTTTGCGTCTTTGCGTCTTTGCGTGAGATAAAAAAGATGTTGGGTTTCCTTTTGTCAACCCAACCTACTCCTTGATCTCCTTTCTATGGTACTTCAATGGGAATCAAAGAATTTTCCGGTAAATAACTGTGATAACAACCATCATCAGCTAAAACCAAAACCAACCTTACAGGATAGTCAGGAGGAACTTGCAAATCTGCCCAAGGTACTGCTATTTCTAAACAATTATTTAACGCCACTTGGGCGCGAGTTGCGCGGGGATACCATTGATAATGTTCTCCTGCTTCTCGAAAATTAATTGTTTGGGAAAGTAGGTTAATTTCTAAGTGATGGTGAAAGAAATAATTAACGGGTGCAAGATCAGGAACTTCTGCTAAAGGTGCAGGACTATTGATCATTGGTCTATCGGGATAATACCACAATAAATTTAATTCTTTGGGTAGTTCTTTTCCTGGTGTGACACCGCTTTTAAAGTCTACTCGCACATAGAAATTTAGGTGATCAACACCGTAAAAAATACGCTGGACTAAACTACTTTGGTGCATTGTTCCCCGTGAACCACCTACTTCTATTCTGCCGGCTTTATCCCAGTCTTGTTCATCTCCTTTACCGTCAAGTATGGGATGAATAAAACTTTCTGGACGATGATCTAATTTGGCTTCGTGTACTTCTAATGGTTGGGTTAAATAGGCTGGTATGGGTTCATTTAATGCTTTATAAATGCCATATAAATGTTCTCTAAATAGTTGATCAAATATGGCATCTTGATTTGATGAATGTCCTTCTCCAAACCACCAAAACCAATCAGAACCTTCAGCAGCATATAATGCTTCCCACGCAGCAGGGTTATTTTCTTCGGTTGCTTCGGGATGTTTTGCTAAGGTTTCTCTAGCATGGGTTAAATAGTCCCAAGCGCGGTTTTTTACAGGATCACCGATCCAAGTTGTAAAACTGCCATCTACCCATGAACCGCTATGTAATTTTTCACCATTTATAGTTGCTGTAGCGGGGTATTTTTCTAGAAATTCGGAAACAGTAACCAGTTTGATATTTTCTTGATTACTCAGGTTTTCATACAATGTTTCTAGGAAAATTTTACCGTCTTGGGGATAAAATTCCCAGCAATTTTCCCCATCCAAAGCAATGGTAACTAACCAAGGTTGTGAAGTTGGGTTTTCTCTTTGTTTTCTAGCGATCGCCTGTAAATGTCCTACTAAGTCTGCGACCGCTTGTTTTGGCTGCATTGCACCATAAGTAAAACCAACTAAATCTGATAATCTATGATCCCGAAATACAATGGAAACCTCACCTGCGGGAGTTTGCAAACGATAGGGACGGTATAATAATTCTGGTTGTTGTACATTTCCCGCCCCATCCCGATGAAAGAAATGTTGCAATGTCCAACCTAAAACCGCTTCATCTGAGCAAATCCACTTAAACCCTTGTTTGATAATATACGGTAAAATTTCTGGACTGACAGATTGTTCCGAAGGCCATAAACCCCTGGGAACTTGTCCAAACCTATCTTTATATAAATCCCAGGCTTTTTGTAAATGGCGGGGAATATCTTCCGCCCAGTGGAAACGCTGGTTAGGCAATGTCATTTGTGGCACTGCCACCCGTCCAGAGTTGGTATCAGCTAACAGGGGTAAAATGGGGTGAGTGTAGGGGGTGGTGGTAACTTCTAGCTGGCCAGTTTCCTGCATTTTCCGGTGTTGGGGAATAATGCGACTGAGGATTTGTTTTTGTTTAGAATAGATGCGTTGGCGATCGCCTAAAGTAAAATTACGTCCTTGTTTTAACCAAGCTGCAATTTCTGGATCATCCCAAAATAAAGGATCAATCCACGCTAAATTATGCCAAGCTAATAAAACACTATAATCTACAGCTTGCCAATTTGCTAAACACCAACCTTGACCCTTGTCCTGTCTTTGATAATACAATTGGGCATAACGGGGATGTGGGTCAATTAAAGTATGATGGTTAGCATCAAAAAAATGTTGAACTATAAACTCTTTTTGTTCTGTGGTTAACTGTTCAACAGGTGTTAAACTGGCAGTTAAATAAGGGTCAAAAGCATTGCCAGCAATATAATCTTCTAACTGTAAAATTAACGACGGTACTAAATTCACCGTTTGGTGTAAGTTCGGGTATTTTTCCAGCAACAATATTAAATCTAAATAATCCTTAGTACCATGTAACCTCACCCAAGGTAAGCGATACTGCTGACTGACAGGAGACTTGTACAGCGGTTGATGTTGATGCCAAATAAACGCGACGTAAAGGGGATGAGACATGATCAATAATATGCTTTTCAGGATTTACTAATAATTTTCAATTATCAATAATGGTAATGGGTAATGGGTAATTGGTGATAGTTGATAGTTGATAGTTGATAGGGAAACATAAAATTGATTACCCACTTCCCAATAACCAATAACCAATCACCAATCACCAATCACCTATCCCTAGAGGACTTGTTCAATTTCTGCAATTTCTGGAATCAGTTCCTTGAGACGGCGTTCAATACCCATTCTCAAAGTCATTTGTGAACTGGGACAAGAACCGCAAGCACCTTGTAACCGTAGTTTCACAATAGGTCCATCGAGTTCTACCAGTTCCACATTACCCCCATCAGACATCAGATAAGGGCGCATTTCATCTAATACAGTTTCAACGTTTTCAAGTGTCAATTCCATAGTTTTAGACCTGTTCAGTTAAGGACGGCTTTGAAAATGGGATTTGAAGATTATCCACCCATTTCCCAAAATATAACAGGAGTCAAGAGTCAGGAGTCAGGAGTTCAAGGAGTCAGGAGAATTTTAGATTTTAGATTGGATTCATGAAATACAATCCAAAATCCAAAATCCAAAATCCAAAATTTTATCCCCAGTCCCCAAATTTCAATCATTCCATTCTCCTCTAGGGGGGATAGGTGTGCGTATTGGTGTGCGAGTTAGTTCATCATCTCTAGGTATGTCGCCGCGTAACCATTGGCGGATGGCGACTTCTATCACCTTACTGGGATCATTGGTAAGATGGTGAATTTGAGCTATTAATTCAGAGTCTAGGCGTACCGCTATTTCTACCTTAGCAGCGTGTATATTTTCCGCGTCGTTAGGTTTATCTTGCATATTCATAGGTTTATACTTTCCCAAAAAATTACCAAACTCAGATGGCCAGTTTGTCAGTGTCAGTTTTAATATACAGTGTCATCATATCCTGAAAAATAATTCACCTGTCTGGGGACTGGTGATTGGTGATTGGTGATTGGTGATTGGTGATTGGGGACTGGTGATTGGAGTTAACAAAAACAATCCAAAATCCTTACATCCAAAATCCAAAATAAAAAACTCCTACCTCCTGAACTCCTGAACTCCTGACTCCTAGAACTCCTGACTCCTGTTCCCTTTACCCAATAAAGCCTTAAAATACATTAAGTAAATAGATTTAACTTTTGATTGCTGCTAAAGCAAAGATGGTATATGACTGACGTTCCCGCAGTTCGCATTCGCAATTTCTGTATTATTGCTCATATTGATCACGGTAAATCTACTTTAGCCGATCGCTTACTCCAAGCAACTGGCACTGTAGAAGACAGACAAATGAAGGAGCAGTTCCTCGATAACATGGATCTGGAACGGGAGCGCGGCATTACAATTAAGCTGCAAGCTGCCCGGATGAATTACACAGCTAAGGATGGTCAGCAGTACGTTTTAAACTTAATTGATACTCCTGGTCACGTTGACTTTTCCTATGAGGTTTCCCGTTCTCTGGCTGCTTGTGAGGGTGCTTTATTGGTTGTGGATGCCTCCCAAGGGGTAGAAGCGCAAACTTTAGCAAATGTGTATTTAGCACTGGAGCATAATTTAGAAATTATCCCGGTTTTAAATAAAATTGATTTACCAGGAGCAGAACCAGATAGAGTAGTTAGTGAAATTGAAGAAATTATTGGTTTAGATTGCAGTGGGGCAATTTTAGCTTCTGCTAAGGAGGGAATCGGTATTCCTGAGATTTTAGAGGCGATTGTGGAGCGTGTACCCCCAGCAGCTAATACGGTTGATGAGCCTTTAAGGGCGCTGATTTTTGATAGTTACTACGATAGCTACCGGGGTGTAATTGTTTATTTCCGGGTGATGGATGGGACGGTGAAAAAGGGCGATCGCATCTATTTGATGGCATCGGGTAAGGAATATGAAATTGATGAGTTAGGTGTCCTTTCTCCCACCCAAAAACAAGTTGAAGAACTCCATGCAGGAGAAGTAGGTTATTTAGCCGCCTCTATTAAAGCTGTGGCTGATGCACGGGTAGGTGACACTATCACCTTGTCTAAGGCTAAAGCCACAGAACCTTTACCCGGTTACACTGAAGCTAACCCAATGGTATTTTGTGGGATGTTTCCCATAGATGCAGATCAATTTGAAGATTTGCGGGAAGCTTTGGAAAAACTGAGATTGAATGATGCAGCTTTGCAATATGAACCGGAAACTTCTAGCGCAATGGGGTTTGGTTTCCGTTGTGGGTTCTTGGGTTTGCTACACATGGAAATTGTCCAAGAACGGTTAGAGCGAGAGTATAACCTGGATTTAATTATTACAGCCCCATCTGTGGTTTATAAGGTGATAACGATCAAGGGTGAGGAACTGTATATTGATAATCCTAGCCATTTACCTACACCTAATGACCGGGAAAGAATTGAAGAACCTTATGTACAGGTAGAAATGATTACTCCCGAAACTTATGTTGGTACTTTAATGGAGTTATCACAAAACCGTCGGGGTATTTTCAAAGATATGAAATATCTCACCCAAGGACGGACTACACTGACTTATGAGTTACCTTTGGCAGAAGTTGTGACAGACTTTTTTGACCAAATGAAATCGCGATCGCGTGGTTATGCCAGTATGGAATATCATATGATTGGCTACCGTGAGAATCATTTGGTGAAGTTGGATATCATGATTAATGGTGATCCGGTAGATTCTTTAGCGATGATTGTGCATAGAGATAAAGCCTACAATGTTGGCAGAGCAATGGCTGAAAAGCTCAAAGAACTTATACCACGTCATCAATTTAAAGTTCCCATTCAGGCAGCTATTGGTAGTAAAGTTATTGCCAGTGAACATATCCCGGCTATGCGGAAAGACGTTTTAGCTAAGTGCTACGGTGGTGACATCAGCCGGAAGAAGAAACTTTTGCAGAAACAAGCCAAGGGTAAAAAACGGATGAAAGCTGTGGGTACGGTGGATGTACCCCAGGAAGCGTTTATGGCGGTGTTGAAGTTAGACCAAAGTTAATGTTATGAGGTGACAGGTGACAGCAGAGATGGGGAGATGGGGAGAAATCTCTTTACCTACTCCCTGTTCCCTGTTCCCTGTTCCCTGTTCCCTGTTCCCTGTTCCCTGTTCCCTGTTCCCTCTCACCTAGAGATTATTTCAAATTTAAAAGCTTTATCAACCTGGTTTTCTGATGAAATCGGGTTTTTTTTGTATTTATAAATCGCAAATTTATGTGATAAGCTTTATCAAAAAACTATTTATTAAAAAAAACGAAAAATTTTACTGGTCTAGGATGGCGAAAATAAGTATCTAGTTAAAAAAAGTTTAAAAAGCTGGTAAAACTTTCTGCTTCCTTGCACTGGTAATAGTCGCAGCTATTGTCACACTTTGTATTTTGACATAAATGTAGTTTTTTTTAGTTTTTTAAATTTTTGTAAATGTTCGGGGAGTAGAATCAATGAAGATACTGGTACTAAGTTGGGAATTTCCACCAAGGTTAGTGGGAGGAATTGCCCGTCATGTAGCAGAATTATACCCGGAATTGGTCAAGTTAGGGCATGAGATTCACCTGATTACGCCAGAAGTAAAACAAGCATCACTGTATGAAGTAGTTGAGGGTATTTATGTACATCGAGTACCAGTAGCCCATAGTCATGATTTTTTTCACTGGGTAGTAAATTTAAATGAGAGTATGGGACATCACGGTGGTAAATTGATGTTAGAGGAAGGACCATTTGATATTATTCATGCCCATGATTGGTTAGTTGGAGATGCAGCGATCGCTCTCAAGCATACCTTTAAAGTTCCTCTCATTGCTACCATTCACGCCACAGAATATGGACGATGTAACGGGATTCATAATGATATCCAAAGCTACATTTGTAATAAAGAAAATTCGTTGGCTTATAACGCTTGGCGCATCATTGTTTGTACTGAATATATGAGAGGAGAAGTAGTCAGAGCATTAAATAGTCATGGTGATAAAATCGACGTGATTTTTAATGGGATTCGTCCTGAAAAAAAGCAGCATCACCGAGATTTTCATGCTCAAGATTTTCGTCGTCAATTTGCCGCAGATCATGAAAAAATTGTTTATTACTTGGGCAGGATGACTTATGAAAAAGGTATACCTGTATTACTGAATGCTGCTCCCAAGGTGCTGTGGGAAATGGGCGGTTACGTTAAATTTGTGATAGTTGGTGGTGGTAATACTGACCATTTAAAAAGGCAAGCTTGGGATTTAGGAATTTGGGATAAATGCTATTTTACTGGTTTTCTTTCTGATGACTACTTGGATAAATTTCAAACCTTAGCTGACTGTGCAGTTTTTCCTAGTCTTTATGAACCTTTTGGTATTGTAGCTTTAGAAAGTTTTGCTTCTAGAGTTCCGGTTGTGGTTTCAGATACGGGTGGTTTTCCTGAAGTAGTACAACATACGAAAACTGGAATTGTAACTAAAGTAAATAATCCAGATTCTTTAGCATGGGGAATTTTAGAAGTTTTGAAAAATCCAGGTTATCGACAATGGTTGATAGATAACGCTTATGAAGATTTAGAACGAAGATTTCGCTGGACACAATTAGCAAAAGAAACGGAAGCTGTATATGAGAAAGTGGTGAAAGAGCGATCGCAAGTTGATTGGTAATTAAATACAAAGTAAAACTGAGGTTTTCGCAGGGTAGTGGAGATAATATTAATTACTCTGCGTTTTTTGGCGTGAAAAAACAGTACAAAGGTTGTACGCTGGGAATTTACCCCTTGGGAGTGCGAGAGTTAGAAATGATGGCTGTTTGCTTCACATTTCTGAATATGACCAAGGCATTCCCAAATATAGCCAAGTGCTTGAGAAAAGCAAAAACTATGTTGTTGAAGATGGGAACCTTCCTCATATCCCACTTTACAGCAAACTTAGACCGCTACTTTGAAAAAATTAGCCGCGATGTTAGTCCACCGTTACCAACCCCCAATTATAGACCCAATTATAAAAGACCCATCTTAGTTGGACCTGTACATAATTTGGGTGGGGGTGGTCCTGATATTGATGATGCAATTCAATGGATGATAAATCAAGTTAGGGGAGGTGCTAATTCAGACAAAAAAGTTAATGTTATTGTCATTCGTGCTGCTGGTAACGATGATTATAATCAGCTAATTTATAACATGAGAGGGGTGAATTATGTAGAAACTTTGATCATCAGAAACAGACAAGAAGCAAATAAAACGGATATTTTTGATAAAGTCAGAAATGCTGGTGTAATTTTCTTTGCTGGTGGTGATCAATGTGAATATATTCGCAACTGGAAAAACACGAAATTAGAAGCTGCCATCAAATCAGTTTATGATAAAGGTGGGGCGATTGGTGGCACGAGTGCAGGGGCAATGATTCAAAGTGAATTTGTTTATGATTCTTGCGCTTGTGAAGATAGTATTGAAACTAACGAAGCACTGGAAGACCCCTATAGGAATATTACCTTTACCTATAACTTTTTCCAGTGGAAGTATTTGCGAAAAACGATTATTGACACCCATTTTGATGAACGCAAAAGAATGGGGAGAATTATGGTATTTATTGCCCGACAAATTCAAGATGGTGTGTCTGATACTGCATTAGGAATAGCTATTAGTGAAGAAACATCTTTACTTGTAGATAAATATGGAATTGCCAAAGTTATGGGGAGGGGTTCAGTTTATTTTGTTCTTGGAGATCATCCCCCAGAAGTTTGTGAACCGGGACAACCTCTGACATATTATGACTATAAAATTTGGCGAGTTCCTAGAGGTGAAACTTTTGATTTAAATAATCTCCCATCGAAAGGATATTATCTCAGAAGTGTGAAGCGGGGAAGATTTGATTCCGATCCTTATTGAGTCATGGGATTTTGGATTTTGGATTTCTCGTTTCCATGCTCTGTATGGAAATGAATAAAGGAAGACTCTGGCTTCTGTTTTATTGGAGTCAGAGACTCTATTCATGCATTCCCAGTCAGAGACTGGGAACGAGACAAAATGAATGAACCGCAAAGTACGCAAAGTACGCAAAGGAAGAGAAGGTTTAGCGGGAAGGAAGTAATGAGGAATTTCTTAAACTTTTCACGGTAGTAATTAAATGTTCTGCAACTTGATCAATTTCCTCAACAGTATTAAATCGCCCAATACCAAATCTTACAGAAGCATAAGCTAATTTTTCCGAATGTCCTAAAGCTGTTAAAACATAGGAAGGTGCAACATTATTTGAGGAACAAGCAGAACCGGAAGATACTGCTACTATTGGTTGTAAACCTAAAGAAAGTGCTGCACCATCCACACCATCCACACTAATATTTAAGTTTCCCGCTAACCTTTTTTGGGAATGTCCATTGAGATAAATTCCCTCTAAAGTTGATAACTGTTTCCACAGTCTTTCTCTTAATTCTTTTAACCTCAAATTTTCCGTTTCTTGTTCTGTTAAAGCAATTTCCACCGCTTTACCAAAACCTACAATTTGCGGTGTGTATAAAGTTCCAGAACGCATCCCTCTTTCATGTCCTCCCCCATGTTGTTGTGCTGCTAATTTCACTCTGGGGTTACGTCTACGAACATATAAAGCACCAATACCTTTAGGACCATAAACTTTATGGGCGGTTAAAGACATTAAATCAATGTTTAATTCTTGCACATCTAAAGGTATTTTACCAATAGCTTGCGCTGCATCTGTATGAAATATAATGTTTTTTTCTCGGCATATTTTACCGATTTCTGCTAAAGGTTGTAAAACACCAATTTCATTATTTGCAGCCATGACAGATACTAAAATTGTATCATCACGCAAGGCTTTTTCTAATTGTTCTAAATCAATTAATCCATCTTTTTTGACTGGGAGAATTGTAATTTCAAAACCCATGTTTTGTAAATATTCACAAGGGTCTAAAACTGCTTTATGTTCCGTTGCTAAAGTAACAATATGTTGACCTTTGGAAAAATAAGCTTCTGCAACACCTTTAATAGCTAAATTATTCGCTTCCGTTGCACCACTGGTAAAAACAATTTCTTCCGGGTTAGCGTTAATAGCATTTGCTAAAATTTCCCTAGTTTGTTTAACTGCTGCTTCACCTTCCCAACCGTAAACATGACTAATACTAGCAGGATTTCCAAACTTTTCTGTAAAGTAAGGTATCATGGCATTGAGTACCCTTTCATCTACGGGGGTGGTAGCGTGATTATCGAGGTAGATGGGACGATTAGACATAACTAAACTCAACAATTAAGTTAATATTTTACCTATTTTTTTGAGGATTTTCAAAATCTGATAAAGTTCGTTTTCCCTTCTATATAAAGTGAACCTATCAGACAAAGCATAACAAGGTTTATCACTTTGGATGAGTTTGATAAATTGGAAATCTTCACCATTAATTACTAAGGAATATAGAGGATAATTCGGGTGAGGATTGGCTAACATATAAGTAAGTGCTTGGGGTATGGCTTTAGCTAGAGAAAAATTAGCCCTTTTAGCTTCAATCACCAATAACCATAACTGCTGTTGAAGAACTAAAACATCTATTTTACCTTTAATCATCTCTGTAATTTCTTCTCCTGTTTCTTCATCATCTGTGAAGATTGTTTCACTAATTTCTATAGGTTCTTCTGTGGCAATATAAAAAGGAGATTCATAGAAACCAGCTAAATCTAGTAAGGGAGATAATACCACTAATTTAACAGCATCTTCTAAAGGACTAGATTTTTCTACCAAGTTCAGATAATTCTTTTTTACTCGGTCTAAAAATTGTTGTTCTAGTTCTGAAATGTTAGGTAAATCTGTTTGCCATTCTGTAAAAAAAAGTTCGTCTTTAGATTTGTGCAGGGCAAATTTTTGTTTTAATTCCGCAAGGGTAATATTCTGTGCTTGGATAATCTGAACCATATTTATCCAAAAATTAAATAGAGGTCTATTTTCATTATAAAGCCTGGATGATTATTTTAAGGAGAGAGCGATAAATCGCTCACTACAAACTGTTATTTGGTGGTTAATTCTTGGAGTTTTTTCAAGACTGCTTGTGCATGACCTTTTGTTTTGACGTTTGGCCAAGAATAGGCAATGATTTTATCAGGTGAAATTAAAAATGTTGAACGCGCAACACCCATATATTCTTTACCCATAAATTTCTTTAAACGCCATCCACCGTAAGTTTCTATTAATTGATGTTCGGGGTCAGTTAATAGGGTAATTGATAAGTTATGTTTGGCGATAAATTTGCAATGGGATTTACTTGGATCTGGACTTACACCGATGATTGTAGCACCTAAAGCGGTAAATTCTGCGGCTAAATCGGTGAAATCTTTGGCTTCTGTGGTACATCCGGGGGTGTCATCTTTGGGGTAGAAATAAAGGACTATCCACTGATTTAATTCAGATAGTTTAACAAGTTGATCATTTTGATCTGGGGTAGAAAAATCAGGTGCGGGTTGTCCAATTTCGGGAATGTTGGTCATGATGGAATGATGAAAAATAAATAATTTTTAACGCAGATAAACGCGGATAAGCGCAGATAGTAAGATGATCATAAAATCATGAATTATCAATTTATCTGTGTTCATCTGCGTCCATCTGCGGTTAATTATAAATCTTTTCTCCTCAAATATTAATACTGTTGGGTATTCGAGAAGGTAAAAGATAGGGATATTCCACACCTGTTTCTAGGAAGCGTTGTTGATTTCGGGATTTAATTTTACTTTCAATCTCTAACAAATCACTTTGAAAATGGGCGAGAATTTGCCGATCAATTTTATCTGCAAATTGAATGACATCAGAACTTCCTAATTTACTCCAGTTAATTCCACTTAATGCAAAGGTTAATTGCATTTGCTCTAAATCTCTTGCTGTTGATGGTAAAATTTCCTCTAAACTGGCTGGTGTACCAGGACGAATATAATTTGCTAAGGGTGCGTTAGGAACATAACCAAAATAATCGTATTGACTAAAATTCAAAGCTGCGTGTTGGGGTCCACAGGTAAAAATAACGATGGTGGCAATGTCTATTAATTGTTGCAAACTACCGATTTTTGTAAACCCTGGTACGCGGGGATAGGAAGGAATTTCTTGGGGTTCTATTCCTGATGCTGCTACCATTTCTTTAGGCAACCATGCGGGTGCTTGGGGAAAGTCTGACTTAGGGCGGGTGTTTAAAGGTGCGCTTAGTTCTTCAGCCCAATTTTGTAAGTAAATGTCTTGTTGTACTGCTTTGTCGTCTGGGTAGTAACGTTGTAAATAGCGAGTTGTGTATTTGGCGATCGCCTCCCATAATAGCAACGCATCATCCCGATAAGGAAAGTCTGGTAATAATTTCGGTTCTATTCCTCTGACTTCAATATCATTCAACAGAGAATAATACCAAAAAGACTTTTCTCGATAGGCTTTATTCATCAAGTTACCAGAAGTTTTGATAGTAGGAGCCATTAAATTATCAATTGCTGCTCCTTCTGCTAACAATATACTATTTCCCCGGTTATTAATGGCAATTAAAAATTTAAAATGGGGAGATAATAATTGATAAACTGGGTGATTAGTTGGTATTTGTCTAGAAGTAGCAATAGACAAAGATTCCATTGCTAAATGAGTATAAGCTAAATGGGCAATTAATTCATGATGGGTAGCATCCGCAGTTTGAAAATATAACTTTGCTCTCATCCAATCATCTGCTGGTTCTCCTGTAATTCCTGGTGTGACTACTCGACATTTTTCTAATTGAATTAGTATAGGTTCTAAACCTTTTTCTGTATTGTGAAATAAAGCTACTGGACTACCTACATATTTACCAGTTTGTAAGTCTGTAATTTTCAAATCTTTAAAAATTGGATAGTCAGCAATAAACAACTGATTTTCACTGGCAGATTTGATTAAATCAACAGTACCGTTATTAGCTAATTTGTAAGGTTGAGTAGCTAAAGTTTGAATCAAACTTTGATCATTTGTTTGCACTCTGCGGATAATTGTCGGGTTAGCACCAGCTAAACGTTGACGGACAAATTCTCTATCGCTCAAACCTCCATCTCGTTCATGAATTATACTCATAACAGGAGGTTTAACATCTGCTTTTTTCGCTAATACTTGGTAAAATAAATTTCTTTGTTCTGCGTTTTTTGTGAGGGGAGGTAAATTTCTATCTACATTTTCGACGGCTTTTTTAATAGCAGAAATTGTTTGAATTAATTTTTTTCTTTCTTGTATATAGCTACTATTAAATTGTTCATTGGGCGGTAAATCCAAATTAAACCAACCTGATTGAAAAACTTTACAGTCTACCAATAAAGTTGTCAGGTTTAACCAATTTTCCTCTAATTCTGCAACTTTTTGATCTAACTGACTCAGTAATAAAGTCCAAGGTTCTGAGAGTTTCCCCTGTTCTACCAAATTTTCGCTGAGTTTGGTTAAAATATAACGGATAACGCCATCTTCCCCAGTGTAAGGAAATAACCTTGCATATCCTTTTTGATCCAATATACTAGGGTCATAGCGATAGTAACCTTGTTGTTCTTGCAAAGATGGGTGTTTTGTCATGGTTTTTGGAGGTAAAACTTGATATAATGTAGAGGATAATACAGTTATATTTAAATTGCCACTATTTCCAATTTTGATTATATTTAATTCTCAAGCAAGAAAACTATGTTACGTGATTTTACTAACCGAGATGAGTTAATAGATTACATAC
Source organism: Sphaerospermopsis sp. LEGE 08334 (assembly GCF_015207205.1). Classification (NCBI taxonomy): domain Bacteria; kingdom Bacillati; phylum Cyanobacteriota; class Cyanophyceae; order Nostocales; family Aphanizomenonaceae; genus Sphaerospermopsis; species Sphaerospermopsis sp. LEGE 08334. The sequence goes on from NZ_JADEXH010000010.1 coordinate 98,312, forward strand.
GGGAACAATTTCCCCAAGCCGCAGAACGAGATGATCACATCAGCGAAACTGTGGGAGGTAGGAAAGCAGCAGAGGAAAAGCTAAAACAAGTAGATGCGATCGCCTACGCAAAAACACGCAATTCTTTAACTGGTGCAGTTACTAGATTATCACCTTATATTCGTCATGGTGTTTTAAGTTTACGAGAAATTAGAAATGATATTTTAGAACGGGTACAAAATCCAGAGGATGCAAGTAAATTAATTAATGAATTAGGATGGCGTGATTATTGGCAAAGGTTATATAGTAAGCTGGAAAAAGGTATTTGGGAAAATCAAGAAGAATACAAAACTGGTTATAAAGTAGCAGATTACGCAGTAAAGTTACCGTCAGATATTACGGAAGGTAAAACGGGACTGGTTTGTATTGATAATTTTAGTCAAGAATTACGGGAAACTGGCTATTTACACAACCATATTAGAATGTGGTTAGCAGCTTATATTATCCATTGGCGACGTATTCAATGGCAAGCAGGTGCAAAATGGTTTTTACAACATTTGTTAGATGGTGATCCTGCGAGTAATAATATGTCATGGCAATGGGTAGCGAGTACCTTTAGTCATAAACCTTATTTTTTCAATCGGGAAAATTTAGAACGTTATACAAAAGGGGTTTATTGTCGTCAATGTCCGCTTTATGGTAAGTGTGATTTTGAAGGTAGTTATGAGGAGTTGGAAGCGCGACTTTTTCCCAAGGGTGAGTTTAGTAAAAAACCTAATAGTCAAAGTTGGCAGAAGGGGAAAAAAGGAAGGTAAAATTTTCTTAATTTTACATTTGTCTGAATCAGGATATCCAGGATTAAAGGATGTACAGGATGGTAATTTTTAGATGGTTTAAATTATTCAAAAATAATCATTCAAAAACATCCTGAAAAATCCCCAACTTCCCAAAAACAATCATTCAATCACATCCTGTACATCCTCAAATCCTGGACATCCTGATTCAGACAAAAAAATCCCCAACTTGAAAATCTGAATATTAGTAGTTATAATATAATTAATACATCTGTTAGTTCATCTACATTAATTTGCTATATGGATACATTTAACCCACGTACAAAAGTGATTACAGAAATCAATCTCATCCCAGAAGATAAATTAGAAGAACTATATCACTTTATTCATTATTTTCGATTAAATGCAGAATTATCTCCAGGTTCACTAGAAAAAACTATGCGGTTTGCTGGTTGTTGGAATGATATGTCAGATGAAACATTTGCTAGTTTTAATGAAGAAATAGAAACTCGTCGTCAGCAAGCATTTTTCGAGAGAAGAAGTGATGAAACCAGCTTTGATTGATACCAATATTTTATCGTTTTTTTTCCGCAATCACAGACTGGTTGTTCAACAATTTGAAACATATCTCCAAGAGCATCATCAACTTAATATTAGCATTATCACTTATTATGAAATTCTCAGTGGGTTAAAACATCGTGACGCACAAAAACAACTAACATCTTTCTCAGAATTTATCTCATACCATAGGATTTTACCTCTAACTACAAATTCTACAACAATCGCTGCTGATATTTATGCCAATTTACGAAGTAAAGGTACGCCAGTTGATGATATTGATATTCTCATAGCTGGAATTGCCATAGCAAATAATTTAGTTATTGTTACTAATAATCTGAAACATTTTGAGAAAATAGAAGGTTTAGAAATTCAAGATTGGAGTCAAGAATTTTTCAATATCTAAACAATATATATGTACGTTGGGTTGTTCGGTTCAGGTGAATTAAATACGCGACATGGTAATTTTTAGATGATTTATTTGGTGTTGAAACGAGTTACAGAATTAACGATTTTAGTTTTTGATTTTTTACTCTAACTTCTCTGAATTGGGACACAACACCTGAAAACTTTGTAAAATGTAAGTTTTGAGTTTTACTTCGTTCAACCCAACCTACATACTGGTATTAACTATCAATCATCCAATAATATCCTGTAAATCCTTAAATCCTGGTTATCCTGATTCAGACAATTTCTTCTTTGCGTCTCTGCGTCTTTGCGTGAGACTAAACCCAAAAAATTCAAAACCTGTTATATATGGCGCAAACAGATTTCTAGACATAACATAAGCATACCCAAAACTCAGAACACTGTCAACCCCCCAAGCTGAAATCACCAAAAATCGTTGATTTATTGACACCATTTTCAATAATAATGAGAATAGACCCCCCTTTATTGCAAGAAAAACTTTTTTCTCAAATCAGATACAAATAACTCATATTCTCTCTGCGACTCTGCGACTCTGCGTGATAAAAAAAACACCAACCGAATATAATATTGATTGAACCCCAAAACAAACAACCGCAAAGTTAATCTTGCTATTGATATTATTGTCCAAGTTCTCGATGGTTTAAATTATGCCCATAACGTCGAAGTTTCTTATGTGAGATTAGCAGATGGAAGACTCGGAAAAGGTAAAGGTTTAGTTCATCGAGATTTAAAACCCAACAATATTTTTATTACTAAAAATAATGGTAAAATGGTGGTGAAAATCGGAGATTATGGTTTAGCAAAAGCTTTTGATTTAGCTGGTTTAAGTGGACAAACTTTCACAGGTACAAAAATGGGAACTCCTGTATTTATGTGCCGTCAACAAGTATTAGATTTTAAACATTCCTTACCAGAAGTTGATGTTTGGGCAAGTGCAGCTTGTTTATATAATATGTTAACAGGGAAATTTCCCCGTGATTTTGATGGTGATCCTTGGAGTAGTATTTTGAATAATCATCCTGTACCCATTCGTCAACGTGATCATAGTATTCCTGAAAAATTAGCAGAAGTGATAGATTTAGCTTTAACCGAAAAACCGCAAATTTATTTTCAAAGTGTGATAGAATTTAAAGAAGCTTTGTTAAAATATATCTGATATGAATAAACCAATTATTTGGATAAATGGAGATTGTTTAAGTCCTCAAAACCCAACTTTACAAGAATATCCTAACACCCCAGCAATTTGGGTTTGGGATGATGCTTTAATAGAAGAGTGGCAATTAAGTTTAAAAAGGATAACTTTTATATATGAGTGTTTGCTAGAATTACCTGTAGAAATTCGTCGGGGAAATGTAGCCGAGGAAATTATTAAATTTGCTCAAGAAAATGATGCTAAATTGGTGGTAACTACGGATAGTCCCAGTCCCAGATTTGATGATATTTGTGATCAGATTGAAAAGAAATTGAAATTAGAAATATTTGAAGTTGAACCGTTTTTTGATTATGATGGTTTTATTGATTTAAAACGGTTTTCCCGTTATTGGAAAGTAGCTGAAAAATATGTTTTTTGATGAACAAAATACATGATACAAACTTGATTATAAAACTGTAAATCATCTGCGTTCATCTGCGTTCATCTGCGTTTAATTATTATATTCCCATATATTGTGCCATTAATAGTAAAATTGGAATAAATAGTTAGGAACTAAGTATATTTTATAATCCTCACTAACCAGAATGCCTAAACTCCTTGCTGACATCCAAAATTTACTCTCTGATTTAATCACTCGCTATTCCTCCCGTGTCGATTATCTCATGATTCGCTTAGAAGAAGCTGAAGGAACAGATATTTTATTGCGTGGTGAAAAGGTAGAAACCCTCAGCGAAGGTATTTCTATCGGTGGCCATGTTCGCGCTTGTCATAAAGGTGGCTGGGGTTTCAGTAGTTTCAACCAGTTAGCTACTATCGAAGAACGAATAGAAGAAGCGATCGCTGCTGCTAGGATAGTGGGAGATGAAGAAACCATCCTCGCACCCATTGATCCCATCCAAGCATTATGTAATTTACCCCTCACAGGTATTGATCCCCGTACAGTTTCCCTGAAACAAAAAAAAGAACTGTGCGATCGCTACACAGAATTATTAAAAAGCGTTGATTCTCGCATCACCACTACCTCAGTCCGCTATGGTGACAGCTCCCAAAGAGTAATTATTGCTACATCTGAAGGAACATTAATAGATCAATCTTGGGTAGACATGGAAATGCGCTTTGCAGCTACAGCAAGGAATGGTGACACTGTACAAACAGGGAGAGAAACCACAGGATCACGCAAAGCTTTTGAAGATTTAGTCAATTTAGATACTCAAGTTAAAAGCGCAGCGGAAAGAGCAGTAACAGCTTTATCCTTACCATCAGTTAAAGGTAATACTTATACCGTCGTCATTGACCCCATACTTACAGGTTTATTTGTTCATGAAGCTTTTGGACATCTTTCCGAAGCAGATATGGCCTATGAAAACCCTGATTTACTCGAAGTTATGACCCTGGGAAGGCGTTTTGGTTCAGAAGAACTGCAAATTTTTGATGGTGCTGCACCCCAAGGTCATAGAGGTAGTTATTTTTACGATGATGAAGGTACACCTGCCACAACTACACAATTAATTAAAGATGGGGTATTAGTCGGACGTTTGCATTCTCGTGAAACTGCGGGTAAATTAGACGAAGCGCCCACAGGGAACACCCGTTGTCTCGATTATCACTACTCCCCCATTGTACGGATGACAAATACCTGGATAGAAAGAGGCAAAACCCCAGTAGCAGATTTATTCACAGATATCAAAGAAGGAGTATATGCACGTAACTGGTTAGGAGGGATGACAAACGGGGAAATGTTCACTTTTAGCGCGGGTGAAGCGTGGATGATTAGAAATGGCGAAATAGCTGAACCTGTAAAAGATGTTACACTTTCTGGCAATGTTTTTCAAACCCTTGCAGATATTGAAGCGATAGGTGATGATTTTTACTGGGATGAGTCCGGTGGATGTGGTAAAGGTGGACAAAACGGTTTACCTGTAGGTTGCGGTGGTCCTTCTTTGCGTATTCGAGATGTGGTTGTGGGGGGAGAAAGCTAACTAATTGATAATTGACAATTGACAATTGATAATTGTTTAATTCCATGTTTAAAATCTCCCCTTTCCAGGGGAGAAAAGCCAAAAATTCCGCTTTTTCAAGACTCTGACTTTCAAAGAGAGGTAATTGTCCATTATTGAATCATATTCATGATACAGCATATTTCATACCAGTGAGGTACAAACTCAAATCATAAAACCCTTGTGGAACAGGCATCCTGCCTGTTAACCTTGTACCTCATTTACCTCGAAACTGCTGTATTATTATTTTATCACTTTATCTATCTGTTGTAAAAGTGATTCTAAAGTAGAAGAATTATCTAAAACCACATCCGCACGGGCAATTTTTTCTGATAATGGTAATTGACTATTAATTCTTGCTGCTGCTTGTTCATCTGTTAAATTATTCCTTTGAATTAATCTTTGTTTTTGCTGTACTTCTGAACAAGAAACAACCCAAATTTCACTCACTAAATTTTCTAAACCAGCTTCAAATAATAGAGGAATAACTAATACTAAAGTAGGTGCAGATGATTCATGAATAGTTTTTAAAAACCAATTTCTCACATAGGGATGAATAACATTTTCTACCCAAACCCTTTCCGCTGGTTGATTGAAAATTATTTCTCCCAATTTAGCACGATTTAAATTACCATCTGCTAATAAAATTGTTTCTTTACCGTAACGTTCGGCAATTTTTAAGAGAATGGGAGAACCCACAGATACAGCATCTCTAGCATAAATATCTGCATCTAAAATTGGTAAGTTATAAGCAGTAGCTAAATAATTAGCCACTGTACTTTTACCTGTAGCAATACCACCTGTTAAACCAATTAGTCTTTTATTCATTAGTTATTAGTTATTAGTTATTAGTTATTAGTTATTAGTCATTAGTTATTAGTCATTAGTTATTAGTTATTAGTTATTAGTTATTAGTTATTAGTTATTAGTTATTAGTTATTAGTCATTAGTTATTAGTTATTAGTCATTAGTTACAGCAGATTCCTTTGTTATGAGGTACAGTCTAATCTTCTTGTTTCTTGAATTTTACCTTGTGTCTTAAAATCAAGTGTACCTCATTACACCGGGAAATGCTGTATTAGTTAGTTATTAATTTATTATATTTACCCAATCACCTATCAACTATCAACTATCAACTATCAACTATCACTTATTTGCCCATTGAATAATTGCTTTTATTAATCCTTCAACAGTGTATTCTTCTGCTTCTAAATCGACTCTACCGAATAAATCAAAACAAGTTTTAGAAGTTTGGGGACCGATGGAAGCTATGCAAGTTTTGTCTAGATAATGTGTAATTCCTTCTGGAAATTTTGTTGCTGTTAATAGACAGAAAAATTGTACAGTTTTAGAACTAGCAAAGGTAATTAAATCTAAAGAGTGGTTTTGCAAAGCTTTTTCTGCTGCTGGGGGAATAGTTTGGGGACAGAAAGATTCATAAGCGGGAACTTCTCTGACTTCCGCACCCTGAGACGTTAATTCTTGGACTAAAACTTGTCTTCCACCGCTTTCCACTCTGGGAAATAAAATCTTTTTACCTGATAAATTTTCAGGAAAGTTGATAACTAAAGAGTCAGCAATAAAGTGAGGAGGAATAAAATCTGGTTGAATATCGTGTTTTGCCAGACTTTGGGCGGTTTTTTGACCCACAACCGCAATTTTTACCTTAGCTAAGGCGCTTTTATCTTTACCTTTAGCTTGAAGTCTCTCAAAAAAGTAATCTACACCGTTAGTAGAAGTGAGAATTAACCAGTCAAAAGTTGATAAATTGGATATTGCTTGATCTAAAAGTTGCCAACTGGTAGGAGGTCCAATTTCCAAAGCTGGTAGTTCAATTACTGTAGCACCTTCGGCAGTCAAGCGATCGCTAAATTGGCTAGACTGTCCCACAGAACGGGTAACGAGAATGGTTTTACCTGCGAGGGGAAAAGTAGGAGGATGGGGGGATGGGGAGATAGGTATATTACTATGCACGATTTTATAGTTGTAAGAGGAACAATTTAGCAATTTATAATATTGTATATTTTTTCATATTACAGGAACTTCCGTAATCCTACAACTTCACCAATAACAATTACAGATGGGGATAAATATAAACCCGTAGTTTTTGTCAAAATATTACCAAGTTCACTTATCCACACTTCTTGACTGGGAGTTCCTGCCCAACGGATGATAGCAATAGGTGTAGATTGGGATTTCCCATATCTTAGCAGTTGATGGACAATCTCCGCTAGATGTTTTCCCCCCATCAAAATTACTAAAGTTTCTAATCTTGATAATGCTTCCCAGTCTAAAACCTCTGGTTCGTGTGCTGTTAATACTGCAAAACAGCGACTGAGTACGGTATCTGTGAGGGGTATTCCTGCTAATAAAGGTGCTGCTAAAGCTGAAGAAATTCCTAGTATGACTTCATACTCACAACCCGCTGCTTTTAACGCTTCTATTTCTGAAATACAACGTCCAAAAATAAACGGATCACCTGATTTAAGTCTAACAACTTGTTGACCTTCCCGGCAATACTTCACCAATAAACTGTTAATTTCTCCTTGGGGTGTGCTGGGTTTACCTCCACGTTTACCCACATCTAATTTTAAACAATTTGGTGGTACACATTCTAATAATTCCTTATCTACTAAAGCATCATAAATTAAAACTTCAGCAGATGCCAAGAGACGATAAGCTTTAACTGTTAAATATGCCACGTCTCCAGGTCCTGCACCAACGATGTAAACTTTCTTTTTGGTCATTAGTTATTAGTTATTAGTTATTAGTTATTAGTTATTAGTTATTAGTTATTAGTCATTAGTTATTAATTTGTATTTACCCAATCACCAATCACCAGTCCCCAGTCCCCAGTCCCCAGTCACCTCTTCCCTATCTCTTTAAGAATTTTCTCGATAGTTGCTGCTTTTTGCGGTTGACGTTGTTTCTGAAATAAAGCTTTTGATGTTTGTAAATTTTGGAGTGCTTCTGCTTTTTCGTCTTGCAAAAGTTGAATATTAGCTAACCTTAAATAAGCATCGGGATTTTTGGGACTGCGAGTAATTACATCACTAAATACTTCCTTAGCTTCTTCAATTTTACCTTGTTTGTTTAACAAATCACCTAATAACAACCTCACTACATCATTAGTAGAATTTATTGCTATTACTTGCCGAAAAGCTTGTTCTGCACCTGCATAGTCTTTTGCTTGAAAAAGATTAACTCCTTTTTGAAATAAATTTGAGGTTATTAATGTTTTAACGGCAAAATAAATCAAAAAGCTGATACTAACAGTGACTAAAGAAATGGCAATTATATTACTCAGTTGTGAATTTTCTAACATCATTGTAAATCCCTGGTAGAACTAAGCTAAAATAGCAGCAATAGGAAAAATCAGATATTCTATAAAAAACAGTTTCCAGATAAACTGATAAAATTGAGCAATTTCGCTTTTGTTTTGCAAGTCCACTTTTTGACTTTTTCTCCAGATTAAAACTAAGGGTATAAGATGACTAATAAAGAGAAAGATAGGATTCACTTCAGCCAATCTGAATATACCCACAAACATCATCCCTAGATAACAAACTGTTAATACCCAAAGGGCGAGTTTAAATACTTTTCTTTGTCCTAATTGTATAGTAAAAGTGGTAATATTATAAAGTTTGTCTCCTTCCAAATCAGGGATATCTTTAAAGATAGCGATCGCAAATGTAAACACCAAAATAAAAGCTGTCAAAACCCAAACAGCAGCAGGTATACCTTGGCTTCTTTGTAACAACCAACTAAAATGTAAAAACAGTCCTAAATTAACAATCGTTCCCCGCACGGAAAAAATACACAAAGCTGCCCAAAAAGGAAATTGTTTTAAACGAATAGGTGGTAAAGAATAAGCAGTACCAATTAATAAACTTATCCCCACCATTCCTAATAAATAAGGACCATTTAGCCAAGCGACAACCAAAGCTAAAATACCAGTAATAACAACTATTAAAGTTCCTTGTTCTCTAGAAAATTCTCCTGAAGCTAGAGGTAAATGAGGTTTATTAATTTTGTCAATATCTACATCTTGTAATTGGTTCAAACCAACAATATAGATATTGCCACAGATACAAGCTAACCAAGTTCCGAAAATTTGACCTAAATGCGCTAGAGTAAAATTTGTGGAAGTGACACCAAGCGTTAGTAAATATAAACCCAAAACACTTAAACTTGTGCCAATAATAGTATGTGGGCGGGAAAACTTCCAAAAAGCATAAAGCCAACTTCCCGGAAAAATAGGTGAATTTTGTTGAAAAAACTGATTCATTACTCGATTTTAGATTTTAGATTTTAGATTGAACCTAGGCATAAATCCATAGGCTAATAACAAATTATCAATTGTCAATTGTCAATTATCAATTATTTCTTCCCACACAACAACCCAAACCGAATCAAACCCCGTTCATAACCACGACTCATCAACCCCAAAGAAAGCGCCCCTTGAATTGTACTCCAACCCGAAAACAGTAAACCCAAAAATGCTTGAGGAGTAAAAGCCGAGTCAATCACAAAATTCCAAAAAGGAGCAACAGCAGTGGACCAATCAGCGGTGCGAATGTTATTTAATGGTAATTGAAGAGCGATCGCCTCATACTCTGGCAAGGAAATCACATAGGGTAAACAATAAACCCGATAAATGTCCTGTAAATGCTTTTGCTCATCCACAGTCAAAGGTGAAACATCCGTAGGACGATGACACCATGTAACCATAATCAAAGTACCACCAGGCTTTAAAACTCGGTAACACTCTTGCAAAAACTTGGTTTTATCTGGCATATGTTCGCCACTTTCTAAAGACCACACCAGGTCAAAAGAAGCATCAGCAAAAGGCATTTCTTGGGCATTGGCAACCAGAAAATTACTCCTAGAACCCAAATTAGCCTCCAAGGCTCTTTCCTTGGCTCTAGCAGCTTGTACAGGGCTAAGTGTGATGCCTGTAGACTGAGCATTAAACTTTTGAGCAAGGTATAAAGAACTGCCACCAATACCACAACCCACATCGAGGATATTTTCTGCATCCTTGACCCCTGACCAGTTCAGCACTTCTTCGATTAAATCAATTTGTGCCTGACGACGTTCTTTTTGCTGCTTACCATCTGCACCATAATAGCCGTGGTGCATATGTTCTCCCCAAATTTGCTCCCACAAACCAGAGGAAGCATCATAAAATTCTTTAATTTGCTGATAAAGTGTTGTACTCATGAATCCACAGATAAAGACCAAGCCGAAGTTAAAAAAATAGTCAGCATTCAGCTATCAGTGTTCAGCAATCAGTTTGTTAGCTTTTTAAAGGTTACGCCAAAAATCACGCCAGTGATATTCTACGGTCTCATTAAAAATTCTGACTCTTGACTCAAGAGGGCAACCACAAGGGGTTGCCCCTACGACTGACTCCTAACTTCTGACAAAAAATATATTTTTAGGCTACCATCTGTGTATTTAATTAGATCAGGCGATTTTGCTTTTATAGGAAAATTGTAAATTAGTTATGACTGCTGCTCGGACAATCTGCTTAGGATTTCTGACTGTCATACTGGCAGGAACCATCCTACTAATGATGCCTTTCTCAACTAGCAATGGTACTTGGAATGACCCCATTGTAGCACTATTCACGTCAACATCCGCAGTTTGTGTGACAGGTTTAGCTGTGGTTGATACTGGTACTGATTTTTCTTTTTGGGGTCAATTATTTATTCTTATGTTGGCCCAAATTGGTGGTTTAGGGTATATGACCACTACTACCTTTTTGATTTTGTTAATTGGTAGAAGATTTGACTTGCGGCACAAAGTAGCAATTCAACAAGCTTTAGACCGCCCTGGAATGAGTGGTAGTAGTCAAATTATCCGTTCAATTATTGCTACCACCTTGATTTTTGAAATCACTGGCATATTTTTATTACTGCCAGCTTTTGTTAAAGATTTTGGCTGGAATCAAGGAATTTGGTTAGCTATTTTTCATAGTATCAGTGCTTGGAATAATGCTGGATTTAGTTTGTTCAAAGATAGTTTAATGGGATATCAAAATTCTGGTTTAGTAGTTTTTACTATCAGCGGATTAATTATTTTTGGCGGCATTGGTTATCAAGTAATTTTAGATATATATATTTGGTTGCGTAATAGATTATTACGAAAAACAAATGCTTTGGTGTTTTCTCTTGATTTTAAAGTGGCTACTAGCACAACTTTGATTCTTTTAATCTTAGGAACAATAGCATTTTTCTGTATAGAAATCAGAAATACTAACACATTTGGTAATTTTAATTTACCTGACGATTTATTATTAGCTTGGTTTCAATCGGTAACTACTAGAACTGCTGGATTTAACAGCATTGATATTGGACAAATGACTGATGCAGGCTTGTTTATAACTATTGCCATGATGTTTATTGGTGCTAGTCCTGGTGGTACAGGAGGAGGTATAAAAACCACGACTTTAAGAGTTCTCACCAGTTGTACAAGAGCAATCCTCCAAGGGAAAGAGGAAGTTTTGCTATATGACCGTAAGATAGCAATATCACTGATTTTAAAAGCTATAGGTGTAGTTTTCGGTTCTCTCGCTACAGTGATTGCTGGAACAATTTTAATTAGTATTACAGACCCAAAATTAGAGTTTATTCAAATTCTTTTTGAAGTGGTATCAGCTTTTGCTACAGTTGGTTTATCTACAGGTATTACTGGTACTGTTTCTATGGCAGCCAAAATAATTTTAATTATCACAATGTATATTGGTAGAGTCGGTGTTTTATTATTAATGTCAGCTATGTTAGGTGATCCTCGTCCTAGTAGAGTTCACTATCCTGAAGAAAATTTACTTGTTGGTTAATGGGTGATTGGTGATTGGTGATTGGTGATTGGTGATTGGGTAATTGGTAATTGTTAATTATCGGTAAACACTATTTTTTATGCCATATTCCCTACTTTTGCCTTTTGCCTTTTGCCTTCTGTTCCCTATTCCCTATTCCCTATTCCCTAGCAAACCATGAACCTTTCATCATTAAAATTTTTTCGCAGTTTACGACAAGATAACCACCAATTTGCTGTAATTGGATTAGGTCGTTTTGGTCGTTCTGTTTGTGCAACACTGCACAGTTTAGGTTATCAAGTTCTAGCTACAGATGTTGATGAAAAGCGAGTTTCTGAAGCTTTAACTGATGAAATAGTCAGTCATGCTGTACAACTAGACTCAACAGAACCTGCTGCACTCAAAGAAGCTGGTATTTTTGAATTTGATACAGTAATTGTAGCTATTGGTAACTATATTCAAGAAAGTATTATCACCACTCTCAATGTCAAAGAAGCTGGTGTACCTCATGTAGTTGCTAAAGCTTCTAGTGAAGTTCACCGCAAGCTATTAAAAAGAGTGGGAGCAGATCATGTAGTTTTCCCAGAATATGAAGCTGGTTGTGCTTTAGCAAGGACATTAACTAAACCATCAATTTTAGATCGCTTTGATCTCGATCCAGATAATAGCATTGTTGAAGTAATTGTCCCTGATGAATTTCACGGTAAAACTGTTGCAGAAATTCAACTGAGAAACCGTTATGGTTTAAATTTGTTAGCAGTAAGTCAGGATGGTAAATTTAAGATTAATCCTGACCCCACTAAGCGTTTAGAACGTGGTTCGGCTATGGTGGTAATTGGTTGTAATAAAGATATTAATCGTTTACCAATTTAGGTGACTGGGGACTGGTGACTGGGGAAGAAAATTTTAGATTTTAGATTTTAGATTTTAGATTGGAATTGACAAAAACCATCCAAAATCCAAAATCTAAAATCCAAAATTGAATTACCAATTCCCAATTACCCATTACTTCTAATTTGATGGAGAATTTGTTGGCAATTGTTCTGGCTGTGGTAACTGTAGTTCAAAGATGTTAGGTTGATCTGTGGGATTAACTGGTACAACTTGCTCAGGTGGTGGCAATATAATATCAGCGTTATTATCACTTTCAGGAGTGGGTGTTGTAGTTGTGGTTTGATTAACTTCTGGTTTTTTGGGTGTTAAATAGGCGGTAAGTTTCTGTGTCATCTCATCAATTTTTGCAGCTTGTTCAGTATTACCCTGTTCAACATATTCTTTACGGGCGCGTTTTAATGCTTGATTAGCTGCTTTGAGATTGCCCTGATTATATAAAGTTACTCCTAAGTTATAGTAAGCTACAGCATTTTTGGGATTTTGACGAATAGCTTGTTGGTAAACAGCAATAGCTTCTAAAGGTTGACCTTGAATAACTAACAAAGCACCCAAATTATTGTATGCTATGTTGTTTTGAGGATCTAACTTTAAAATTTGACGATAATTAGAAATTGCTTGTTCTATCTGACCTTCTTGTTGAAGAGCGATCGCTAAATTTAAATAAGCATCCACTTTACTGCTATCTAAATTAATAGCTTGTTCGTAAGCTGCGATCGCTTCCTGGCGCAGTTCCTGTTCATACAAAACCAAGCCTAGATTATAATGAGCATTGGCCATTGTGGGACTAACTACCAACGCTTGACGATAAGCAGTGATCGCCGCTTCGTTTTGTCCTTGTCTTTGCAAAGCTAACCCCAAATTGTAATAAGCATCGCCAAAATTAGGAATCAGTCTTACCGCTTCCCCATATTCTTGTACCGCCAACTCTAGGCGATTTTGCTGCATGAAAATATTGCCTAAATAATTCCGCGCTAACCCAATATTAGGATCTCGCTGCAAAGCTTGACGAAAAGCTGATTCTGCACCCTGAAAGTCTTTGCGGTTATAGCGTGTCACTCCCATTTGGTACAACATAGCTGCATCCAAATCTTGAGAAACCACATTCTGCGCCAACAGCTTACTACCTGGTAAATCTATAATTGTCGGTAAACCCACTACTAAAAATGCTGAGGAAGCAAACAGCAGTCCCCATCCCTTGACAGAAATTTTGTCAAATGTTCCTTTCAATTGCCTGTGTAAGCATTGATTTAATTGCATTATTTTAGACATTTTACCAGCCTTGTATTTATAGTTGATATCCTCACACAATCAGAGTACCCATAACTACATCAAAAATTCACAATTTAATTCTTAAATAGGTAATGGGTAATATTATTCCCAATCACCAATCACCAGTCACCAATCACCAATCACCAATCACCAATCACCAATCACCAATCACCAATCACCAATCACCAATCACCAGCATTAATAGTTGCTTGAGGTAAGATCAGCATGGCATCACCAAAGGAATAAAAACGATATCGAGATGCGATCGCTTGTTCATAAATTTTTAACAATCTTTCTCTATCAATCAACGCACTTACCAACATCAATAAACTAGATCGGGGTAAGTGAAAATTCGTAATTAAACCTTGTACCACTCGCCATTGATAACCAGGATAAATAAATAAATTTACCTTGCCCACATAAGGTTGTAAATCCCCTGATTGTGCCGCACCTTCTAACGCCCGGACTACTGTAGTACCAACAGCAATAATTCGCCCTCCAGCAGCCTTAGTAGCCTGAATTTGTTCTACTGTAGCTTCGCTCACCTCAATCCATTCTTCGTGCATTTGGTGAGTTGTCACATCTTCTACTTCGACAGGACGAAAAGTACCGACTCCTACGTGCAAAGTTAAAAAAGCTTGATTAATACCAATATCGCGCAATTTTTGTAAAAGTTCTGGTGTAAAGTGTAACCCTGCCGTTGGTGCGGCGATCGCCCCCTGTTCTTGAGCATATACTGTTTGATATTGTTCATCAGCCGCAGTAGAAGCATTAATATAAGGAGGTAAAGGAATTTCCCCGAACTTCTCCAATACTTGCACCAAAGGGACATTTTCCGGTAAATCAAACTGCAATAACCGCCCCCCAGTAGCTTCATCTCTTGCTACAACTGTCGCTGTTAGTTCATTACCCGCAGCTAATTTTTGCCCATCAAAAATAATCTGAGTTCCTGGTTTAAAGTATTTTCCCGGCTTCACCAAAGCCAACCAACAGTTATGCTGTCGTTCTTCCAACAGCAAAACCTCCACCTCAGCACCCGTAGATTTGCGGCCATATAACCTGGCTGGAATAACTTTCGTATTATTCATCACTAACAAATCCCCTGGTTTGAGGATTTCCACTAAATCTCGGAAAATGTAATCAAGTGCTGGTTTTTCAACTCCCGTACTCAGGGAATCTATCACCAACAAACGAGAACTATCTCTAGGAACAGCCGGGTTTTGGGCAATTAATTCCGTCGGTAGTTCATAATCATAGCCAGATAAAGAACGGTCTAAATCCACACCTTGATTTTCTAAGTTAGACATTTTTCTAAAAGGTAAACGGGTAATAGGTAATGGGTAATTGGTAATTGGTAATGGGTAATTGGTAATGGGTAATTGGTAATGGGTAATGGGCATTGGGTTATTTATTCATCTTTCCCAATCACCAATCACCAATCACCAATCACCAATCACCAATCACCAATCACCAAAATTGGGTAAATCTCCCCATATAAAAACGGGGACTTTTACCCTAGCAGGAACTATCCTTGATCCAGGAAGATATAGATGTAGGATTGGATTTGATCCCAAACACCATAATGGAATATTTATATTACCTGGCAAATGCTAGTCTAACGCTCAGGGTCGTTCAACACCTGCACAACAGACCCCAAACTCCTGTTTCTTTTATCACCGTAATTCATCAAATTGATGGTTGGGTAGTGAGGATTAAACTTAGAGAAGCGATCTCAGCCCAAGAAGATGGTGATTTTCGGGCTTTCTTCAATGAATTAGGAATTAGTTATGAGCCACCCATGAGGATACAAATGGCACTTTGGAGCTTGGAGACGGGACAGTATCCGGTGGATGTAATGCGTCGCTACCAAGTAGCTATCGTATCGCATGGTAGTCCAGAAAAAGAGGAAATTGAAGCATTCCGACAACAATTTGTCCGAGGTTTAGGCTATTGTCCAGAAACTTTGGCTTGAAAATAGGTAGGTGATTGGTGATTGGTGATTGGTGACTGGTGACTGGGAGGATGACTAGCCCCATGCCCAATAACTAATGACTAATAACTAATAACTAATAACTAATGACTAATGACTAATTACCAATTTATGGTTGATAGATCAAAGGCTGCTGGAATGTATTCGAGCAGCTTAAACTCATAACCAGGTATTGATAAACTAGCTAAGGTTTGGGGGGTAACTATATCCTTGACAACATTTTTGGGCAAGCGTTGACAAAAGACAATAGCGACATCAAAACGACAAGAATAATCAGCTTTTTCAGGATACTGAGCTAAAAATATTCCTGCTGTGTGACAGAGTTTTGCTTGTTTTTGTGGGGTGATAGCGTTTCTACCTCCAGCATCCCAACTACCAGAACTGCGGGTTTTTACCTCTACAAATGCCAGTATTGAGTTTTGATGATTGGTGGTTTGCTTGTTTGCTGTTTCTTTTGTATCGTGGTACTGGGCAATAATATCAATTTCTCCCCAGCGACAAGAAAAGCGACGGTGCAGAATTTCCCAACCTGTAGATTTTAACCACTGTGCTACTAGGTCTTCTCCTGTGTCACCAATATCAGCATAATTAGATGGAGGAGATTTAGGCATGAATTAATAATCTAAAAAAATACCATGAATATTCAGTATCGTTTTTTGTCACTTATCCTCAGTTTACTGCTTTGGGCGATCATTCCCATAACAGCATTATTGGGTTTAGCATCCACGGCTTTAGCACTAGAATACAACAAAGAAATTTTGATAGAAGCAGATTTTTCTGGACGTGATTTAACAGATTCTAGCTTCACTAAGGCTAACCTTCGTCAGAGTAATTTTAGTGGTGCGAACTTGCGTGGTGTCAGCTTTTTTGCTGCAAACTTAGAGTCAGCAAATTTAACGGGGGCTGATTTAACTAATGCTACCTTAGATTCTGCACGTTTGATTAAAGCTAATTTAACTAATGCTGTTTTAGAAGGTGCATTTGCGGCTAGTGCCAAATTTGATGGTGCAATAATTGATGGTGCTGATTTTACTGATGTGCTGCTGCGTTCAGATGAGCAAAAAAAATTATGCAAGTTGGCTCAAGGTACTAATCCTGTAACGGGTAGGGATACACGAGATACTTTATTTTGCCCGTAGTTACCACTATTCGGCTATCAGCAGTCAGTAGTCAGCTTGATCAAACATTGTGACTCCTGTGTAGGGGTTTAGCAATGCTCATTGGTGTCAACTTAGGCTACAAATAGCTTTTTTGTTTAGCTTCCAAACCCGCATGGAAATTAAGCTCCGGGCGGGTTTGGAAGAGTGAGAAAAGAAATTCACGATCGCCAAAAAATCGAATCTATTTTAAGGGATGAACAAGCAAAATCAGAACGCTTATTATTGAATATTTTACCCTCAGAAATTGCCCAAAAATTAAAGGAAGAAGAAAGCGCGATCGCTAACAGATTTGATGAGGTGACAATTTTGTTTGCGGATATTGTGAATTTTACTGGTTTATCTGCTCAAATATCGCCGATAGAATTAGTAAATTCTTTGAATGAAATTTTTTCTAGTTTTGATAGATTAGCTGATTTTTATGGTTTAGCAAAAATCAAAACTATTGGTGATGCTTATATGGTAATTGGTGGTTTAGCTACTCCTTGAAAACCGGGGTGAAATTCAAGTTAAGGGTAGAGGAATAATGACAACTTATTTTTTAATTGGTAATAGGTAATTAATGATTTCCTATCACCAGTCACTGCTCACTTTTGATAAAATAATAAGCCAATCCCCATAATTGCAACTATTACACCAATAATTGCTCTCCAACTGACTTTTTCACCCATAAACATAGCAATGGGAATTACAAGTATAGGGCTGGTTTGCATGAGGGTTGAGGCAATACCCACGTTAGTTAATTTAATTGCTGTTTGTTGTAACCAAATTCCTAAATAAGTGCCTAAAAAAGCAGCTAAAAAACTGGCTAATATAACTCGTCTTGACTGCCAATAAGGATATCCGAAAACGTGATTTCTTTGACTGGGAAATAATGCCCAAATTAAGATTATTAATACTCCGGCAATTAATCTGAATAATGCTGCCCACAAAGGGGAAATATTCGTACCTGTAAATGCTGCACGGGAAAAAACAGCACCGATGGCGTTAGCTGTTGCTGCTAACAAACCTAACCCTATTCCTGGCCATAGTTGTGTGGTTGCACTTTCAATATTATTACTAGTTCTTTCGGTAACAACCCAAGCAATACCTAAAATAGTGAGTAAAACACCACACCAAGCGTTGATGTTAAGACTTTCTTGGAGAAAAATTGTAGCAGCGATCGCACTCATGGGAGGGGCTAAAGTTCCCAAAAGCAAAACTCTACGGGGTCCGATTCGGTTGATAGCTGCTAAAAAAGCTGTATCTCCTAAACCAATACCCACTGCACCACTGAGGAGGAGAAATAATAAGGTTAATGGTGCAAGGGTGGGCTGAAAATCATCACTGACTAAAATTGTAATTAGCAACAGTGCGATCGCTATTATGCCTTTGATTAAGTTTAGCTGTAAGGGCGGAATGCGCTGCCCCAATACTCCATATACCACAGAAGCGATCGCCCAGAAACCAGCAGCAGACAAGGCTGCTAATTCACCTGTACCATTAGTTAAGCCAATAACTAAGAAACTATTAAAAATGATCTTAACTCCCCAATTAAGTCTGAAAACTATTTTTATAATATATCAAATAATGGGACTTAAAATTAGCACTCTCAGTTTACAAGTGCTAAATTTTTAAAATTTTTTAAAATCGGTAAATTGAACTTGTAATTTCTGTTTTTTGTCGTTATATTTGAATATATAGCCATAAATATAGCCATAAATTTTGACTTGGCAATTACTCATCAATCAAGGGAACAGGAAATAGGGAACATATCAATTCAAAAGTCAAAATCAGAGGTCAAGTTTAGAAAACTAATGACTAATGACGAATGACTAATGACGAATGACAACAGATTTGGAGGATTGGCATGAACTATACTTTTGACATTGTAGGAGTATCTCCAATTTTATACTTTTTCAATCACCAACAACAAAGTTTAGAAAAACCTCTACACCAAAAAGTTGAATATTTGGGAACTCAAACTTGTACATTAGATGCGTTTCTAGAATCTGTAGAATCAGTTCCAACTGCTGGTAGTTGGAATTTAGATCAGGTGGTAGATACAGTGATTGAATTTTGGTTGAATAATGCAGAGACTATTCAATATTGGAAAGCTAGATTACAAGATGCTGGAAGAGATAATTTGCTAGTAGCTAGAGTTGGGGAAATTAAAGCTTTACAAGCTGAATTTGAATCTCTGTTAGGTAAAAATTGGTGAGTCATTCGATTTTAGATTTTAGATTTTAGATTTTGGATTGAATCTACTCCTGGCTCCTTGTTCGCGAAGCGTGGCGAAGCCATTCTCCTGACTCCTTACCACATTTATTCGTTTTCTAATGCTTGCAAAATTTTCCGATATAAATCTTCTACTTGTTGTATTTGCTTTTCTCCCAGTAAGGCATAATGAGCTAAACCAGGGGCGCTATTAATTTCCAACAGAGTATAATCTACTATGGGTTGAGTAAGATCAGCGGTGAGAATATCTACACCTGCTAATCTCAAACCCATATCTTTAGTGATATTAATCGCTAGTTTCTGAAAATCAGGATGAATTTTATCAGTAAAATCTACTGCATCACCACCTGTAGATAAATTTGCATTGTCTAAAAGATAAATTAAAGTATCTTCGGCAAGTACACTGTCAAAGGTAAGATTTTGTTGATTTAATTTTTTGATAATGCGAAAATCTTCGACATCAATTAATATCTTTTCCCCTGTTTTGATTAACTGTTCACGTTTGTTTTGTAGTAATTCTAAAATAGTAGATTTAGCATCACCAGTTACAGATAAAGGTATTCTTTGATAAGCCGCTATAACTTCATTATCTAAAACTAAAATCCTAAAGTCATTGCCGTTATAAAATCTTTCTACAATTAAGACAGACTGAGTAGCAAGTATTTTTTCTGCTACTTGATAATATTCCTGTTTATTATATACTTTGGTAACTAAAATTCCTAAACTGAGATTTAAAGGTTTAACAATTACAGGGAATCCTAATTCTTGGGCATAGTTCCAACCATCATGGATATTTCTAGGGTTGGCGACTTTTGCACACATTTTATCATTAAAAAATGTTTTTCCTTCTGTAACTCGATAACCAAGTTTACCCAAAAAATAATTAGAAAAGGCTTTATCCTGTGCTAAATTTGCCGAACCAAAACCATTAATATTGAATCTCGTGTTATCAAAAACGGTTATTTTTCCATTTTTAAACGTAATATGTCCAATTAGTTCATATTCAGGTTCTATTACAACATTAGCGCCCATTTCTGTAGCAACTTTTTTTAAAATTGATGCAGTGAATTTCATACAATATTCCTGTTTGATGTATCAGATAATTTGCCAGATTAGTAGAGGCAATACGCAATATATATTCTCACAAATTGTATATTCATGCTACAATGATTTACAAATTGATATGTAATTTTGTCTAAGTAAGAGGTAAAATTTTAATGAAAAATGTTGTTTTATTTACCAAGCATTCAGCACTGTTGATATTAACTTTATTTGTGTATCGTGAAAAATCTGGAAATAATATTTTCTAGGTTTTATTGCCTAGTAAAAACAAATTGTTGCACTAAGTATTGACAATCCAAGAATTATGTAATAACAAAGTGGCATCGTCAATTAAAGGCGCTAGTGTTATCCCCCCTAAGAGACACACTAACGCCAATCAATTAAATTCATACGGATAATATAATCATGCCACAAAACACAGATGACAAAGATACCAAATCAAAAAATCCAGCAATTTCTTATAGAAATCGGCTGAATAGTTGGGCTATAGCTCGCGTGGTTGCGAATCAAGAGCGTGTAATTATTGCCAGATTCCGTAGTCGTTCAGATGCAGATGGTTATATTCAGCACTTGCGTCAACTCATACCTGATGGTTCTTTCGAGATTTTCTTTGATTCTCAACGGGAAGCAGCGGCGATTTAAGCTTTGAGTTATCATATCAATTGATAATTGATAATTGACAATTGACAATTTTTTCATTCAAGGTTTAAAACTTCCGTTTACAGGGTAAAAAAGCCAAAAATTCAGCTTTGTCAATCTTCTCCTTTCAACCAGAGAGGTAATTGTCAATTGTTCATTGTCAATTGTCCATGATTGAAGTGATCCTCAGATTCCCGACTTCGCAAAGAAATCGGGGATCTATATCCGAGTTGAGGAACTGGCTAAACAGTAAGCTAGTGTTTCTAATATTTTGAGTGCTTGTAAGGAACTGCGAATCAAGCGGGTAGCAGCTAGGGGTTGACGGATAAATGTTAAGGCCAGGGGTAGAGGTTGAAGTGAACCATCGGTGCTAATGGCTGTTGTTAGGTTAGGTATATCATGGAGAGTATCATCACTAACGACTCGTAATATTGCGGTTGATAACCCTAGTGGCTGGAAAAATTCTAAGAATGGGAATCCTTCCATATCAACAACATCAGCGCCAGATTGTAGATGTAAATTTTGTTTTTCTGCTGCTAGGGATATGACGCGATCGCTCGTTAATCCCTTCACAAAACATACTGTATCCCCAAGTTGGTTATGTATCTCTGTGATCAAGGTGCGATCGCACTTTTGCAGATTTCTTTGATACATACAATCTCGATAGAGAACTATATCACCAACCTTGTAATGCTCATTTAAACTGCCACATAAACCCATCAGCAGCACTCGTTGATTAAGTTGATTTAAATGTTGACAATTTTTTTCCAAAAACTGGTACAGTGATTTCATTCCCAGGGGTATTGCTATCACCTGTGGTTGCAAACCTTTAACACGACTTAAACCACGACAAACGGCTTGGTTTTCTGCTCCTTGGGGTACTAAAATTGTGTTAATCATTGATGTTATTTTTAATAGTTATCATCAAATATTTTTCATTTGACTGTATAATATAAATTATACTCTACCGTAATATCAACTTTTTTCATCTTGTATATTACTGCACTATCTTGTTAGAATCAATTATCAAGAAATAACCAATTTATGTGTTCATTTTCCATTGCCAGATCACTCATTTTATCTTTCTGTTATCTTCCTTAGTGTACTACCCTTTGGTAATACCAATTTTGTATAAAGATGCGCTAAATTATATAACGAACCGCCAAGAACACAAACAACACAAAGAAAGAGGTCAGAAAATTTAGCGCAGTCTCATAAAGAAACGGTATAAGCTGCTTCGTGTCTACGTGCATTCGTGGATAATTTAATATGTTTTTTAATTTTTTTCAAAATCCTCAATCAGTAAATTCTAATTTGGAAGTAATACCTACTTGGTATGTAGCTTATGGAAAATTAGATATTGTAGATGCTTTAAAAGCAAATGTCACCTGGCAAGATGAACAATTTGCTGTTATTTCTGCCTCAGAAAATTTTGCCATTAGTCTTAGCGAAAGATTTGTATTAGTTGGCGATATATGGTTAAGTAATCGTTCAGAACTCCTCCAAAGAATAAATATTGATTCTCCCGAAAAAATCAGTAATCAACAAATAATTGTACAACTTTGGGAAAAGTATAATTTTCAATGTTTAACCCTATTATTAGGGATGTTTAACTTAGTAGTTTGGGATCGAGAAAAGCAAGAATTATATTTAGTCAGAGATGCCATAGGTAGCCGAACTTTATATTATACAGCTAAAGGTTTGACTCGCTGGATTGCTCCCAAATTAACCACCCTTGCACCTCATAGAAACAATGACTTAGATTTAATAGCATTACGAGATTATTTATGTTGTGCATTTGTTCCAGGAGCAAGAACACTTTGGCAAAATGTGAAAGAAATTCGTCCTGGCACACTTATAGAAATGCCATCAAATCAAGTTTATCATTATTGGCAACTCCAAGAAAAAGTAATAGATGTTAATCAACCTTTAGAATGGTATAGCGAGAAATTAAATGCTTTACTAGAACAAGTTATCAAAGAATATTTACCAGAAAATCAACCTTTGGGAGTATTTCTTTCTGGTGGTTTAGACTCTAGCAGTATTACCGCATTAGCAGCAAAATTACATAACGCACCAGTGCATACTTATTCCATTCATTTTGGTACAGAAACACCCAATGAATTAGAATTTTCTAGCTTAGTTGCACAACATTGTCAAACCCAACATCACATTTTAGAAATTACCTTTCGGGAAATGTGGGAACGTTTACCAGAAACAATGTTATATTTAGATGATCCTATCGGTGATCCTTTAACAGTACCAAATTTATTAATAGCTAAACTAGCGAGAGAAAATGTAGAGATTACATTAAATGGAGAAGGAGGAGATCCTTGTTTTGGCGGTCCCAAAAATCAACCAATGTTGATTAATAGTTTATATGGTACAATTAATAATCAAGATGCTTTAACAGCTTATTTAATATCTTTCCAAAAATGTGCTTTAGACTTACCACAACTATTAAAACCGGAAATTTGGCAAAGTGTAAAAAATGAATCTTCTGTATTTTACCATGATTTAAATGCCGATGCTAATTATTTAAATAGATTAATGAAATTGAATATTAAATTTAAAGGAGCAGATCATATATTAACTAAAGTGAATAACTTAACCCAAGCAGCAGGTTTACAAGGTTTATCACCATTATTTGATCAACGAATAGTTGATTTCAGTATGCAAATTCCCCCAGAATATAAACTTTCAGGAGTCGAAGAAAAAGCAGTTTTGAAAAACGCAGTTAGGTATATTTTACCAGATAGTATTATTCATCGTCCTAAAAGTGGCATGATGGTTCCTGTACAATTAGGATTTAGGAAATATTGGCAAAAACAAGCGCGGAAATTGTTGTTAAATAGAAATAGTGAGATTGCAGCTTATATTAATCAGGATATTTTGCGGAACTGGTTAGATTTTCAAGGTGATATTTGGGGGCGTTATGGTGTTAAACTATGGTTATTGGTTAGTTTGGAAATTTGGTTGCAGGTAAATAAATCCGTATTTAAGAAATAGTCAAATGTTAAAAGAACTTCATTTAAGGTCTGTAGGACCATCTTCTCAATTTGATGTTGAATTTGCTGATAGACTGAATATCTTTACTGGTGATAATGGACTAGGTAAAAGCTTTTTACTAGATGTTGCTTGGTGGGTACTTACCGGAAATTGGGTAGAACAACCAGCTTATCCGCAAAGAAATACAGAACAACCCCCAGAAATTATCTCCCAAATTGAAACTAAATATGCTTTAAAAGACTATCAAAGTGGTTTTAATTTTTCTGAACAACAATGGACAAATGTTCCATCACCTCCTGAGTTTAACGAGGTAGTTATTTTTGTTCGTGTTGATGGTAGTTTCTCAGTTTTTGACCCTCTTCGTAATCGTGAGAGTGCTTATAATTTTACCACAGATACTCTTTGGAATGGCTTGAAATTAAAAAGAAAAGTTATTTGTAATGGTCTAGTTCAAGATTGGATAAATTGGCAAAATCAACCACAAAAAACACCATTTCATATTTTAGATCGTGCAGTTAAAAAACTTGCCCCCCATCCTGATGAATGGATAGAAATAGGAGAACCAACGCGAGTATCTATAGATGATGTGAGAGATATTCCTACAATTAATCTTCCTTACGGTAATATTCCCATTACCCAAGCATCAGCAGGAATGAAGCGTATTTTGGGACTTGCTTATTTATTAGTATGGACGTGGTATGAACACCTAAAAGCTGCTGAACTAACACAGCAAGAACCAATGAATAAAATAGTTTTACTAATTGATGAAATAGAGTCTCACCTGCATCCTCGCTGGCAAAGAGTCATTTTACCATCTGTTTTATCAGTAATAAATGATGTATTAAAAGATATGCCTTTTGTCACTACTCCGCCTATTTTTATTCCTTACCGCATCGAAAATATACAGCAAAATATGAAAATTCAGACGTTAGTTACTACTCATTCTCCCCTGGTTTTAGCTTCATTAGAACCACTTTTTGATGAAGATAAGGACAAATTATTTCTATTTGAAATGCAAGGAAAAGATGTTGAACTGAATGAAATTTTCTGGACTAAACAAGGAGATACAGTAGGATGGTTAACTTCGGAAATCTTTGGACTCAAACAAGCGCGTTCTCAAGAATCAGAAATTGCCATTGAAGCAGCAGAAGCATGGATGCGTCATGATGATATGAGCGATTTTCCCGAACATTTAAGAACACAATCACAAATACATCAAGAACTGCTAAAACTTTTACCAGGACATGATCCATTTTGGCCGCGCTGGATAGTCACAACAGAGAGAATAAATTCAGGTTTATAAAACTCAATACTAAAGATGTTAAAGTTTAATCCACCACCAGAACCGCAAGATTTAGAGCATTTTTTATCTTGTGAAAATCATCGTCATTTAGCTTACGAATGGACTAATTACCGTTTTGTGTCTGGTTGGGTTAATAGTAGTAAAGGTACTCTTGATAACCAAGTTCTTGATCCATTTGAAGTTGAGGATGACTGGTTTGAAATTTTGTTAACCTTCACTCCAGTTAGTTATTACTGATAAAGTACCACCTGAGAAACTAGAAAAAGCAGAATTTACTTTAAAAAGATTACGTTTGCAAAATGGCTCACAAGTGATGCGCCAGCGTCAAGTATGGTATAATTTATATTGTGCTGGTAGTATTGACTTAAAAGGGTTAGAAAAAATGGCTCCTCTAATTGCTCGTGCAGTTAAAAAACAACAAGCAAATTCTCAGTAATTGTTAATTGTATATTTGAGAAAATCAAGTAAAAATCACTCCCGGAGCAATAGAAATGATACAAAATATACCAAAACATGATATTTTATATGAAACAGATTTTCTTGCTTGGTGCGAAAGAACCGTTGCTCAACTTAAAGCAAAAGATGTAGAAAATCTTGATTTTGAAAATTTAATAGAGGAGATTGAAAGTTTGGGAAAAAGCGAAAGACGGGAATTAAGAAATAGATTATTAGTTTTGATAGCGCATATTCTCAAACGGATGTATGTTAACAGTTCTGAAAACTTCAATGGATGGGAAGTAACTATTATAGAACAACGAAAACAAATCAAAGTTTTATTGAAAGAATCTCCCAGTTTAAAACCTTATCTAGCACAAATATTTACAGAAGTTTATGCTGATGCTTTAGATATTGTTTCCGTTGATTATAAACAAACAGATTTTCCTGATACATGGCCATTTGATTTTGGTACAGATTTACTTTTATCTGCAAAATATTGGGAGCATAATCTGTAACTTGCATTGTAAACATTTAACCAAAACTTTCCACCATATAAATATCATTCCCAGAATCACCAATTAATATCATACTACTATCATCATTTGTTAAATTCAAACTTCCAGAAATACCACTTCTGAGAACTTTAATCAACATTTGTGGGGAAAAAGATTCTAATTCCACAAAATTACCCGCATCTAACCAAGCTAACTCTTCCGCAGTTAAACTTTGACGAATTTCTAAAGGTAACTCTGTAGATTTTTTAGCGGAAGCAGAATCATTTCTGACAAACATTCCCCTCTTATTAGCAATAATTTGACGCGCTAATAAACCCAAATCAATAATAGTCACATCACTATTTAAAAACCAGTTCTCACTGGTGCGGAGATGATGCACCAAACTGACACCTTTAGGACTACAATCATGGAGAGCAAAAACTTGTAAATTGGGGTTTCTGCGTAACATTTCCATTGTGGTGCTAAAAATATTTTGAGGATAACCATTGACACTCAAAATTGCACAGTTATTTTCAAAATGGAAATTATTAGCAATTAATAATTGTGCAATATTAGCACGATCACAAACTATCAAACGATCAAAACTATAAGCAGTCACATCGGGGTTAATAGATGTAGGTGAAATTTGATTTTGTGGTTCAGGTAAAATTGTATTAATTATACCATTAACTGTTTGCCAATTTTCTAACCAACCATCAACATAAGATTGAGTAACTAAAAATTCCTGTGGTAAATTTACCACTCTTCCTAACTGTCGAGTTCCTAAAAATATTGACAACATTCCTAAAATTACCAACATACAAAAAATAGGAAACGAGTTTACCGTTAAACTTACCAATATTCCCAATACTAGAATTAATATTCCCACAATGCGTAAAGTTTTAGCACTTGCTTTGCGACTTGCAGTAGTTAATTTACTTGATTTGGTGTTATTAAATAAGTAGAAAATAGTCGCTGATTGATAAACTAAATTAGCAACCAGAAAAGAATTAGGTAAAAAAGCACTTGTTATTCCTCCGACAAAGAGAGTAACCCAAATATTGAAAAAGAAATATAAAAACACAAAACTACGGTTTTGAAACGCTTTGTTACGGATGCGATTATCTAAAAAATATAAAAGCTGCTTAGGTGTAAAATATAAAGTATTGTTAGCAGAAATATCAGCCAATATTTTAGCAAACATGGGATCTGTAATTTTCAAATTCCCTATTGTAGTTGGTTCAAAAACAAAAGGATGATTACATTGTTTACATCTTCCTTGATTTGCTGTTCTGTCTTTTAATTTATTGTCAGTTCCGCAGTTAATACATTTCATAGATTTTTTGGTAATGGGTAATTGGTAATTGGTAATTGGTAATTGGTAATATATTTAAGTAAACTAAACTATTTGATTATTCAGTAAAACACTGTAATCTTCTCGTTTTCTAATTAACCGATGAGTACCATTTTCTATTAAAACTTCCGCAGGTTTAGGACGATGTAAAAAATGGGAAGACATCGCATAACCATAAGCACCCACATCTAAAATAGCGATCATATCACCAAGTTTTAAAGCGGGAAGTTGACAATTTTTACCTAAATAATCCCGTGAATAAGTGGTATTTCCACAAACATCCGTGATATACTTTTCATAAGTTTGATTTTTCCAACTTATAATTTCTCGAAAACCTCCATGTACAGCAGGAACAGAAAGATTAGCAACCGTAGAATCTACACCTAAAACTTGTTTATTACCTTGCCATTTCACAGATACAACCTGAGCTAACAAAGTTCCACAACGAGCTACAGCAGAGCGTCCTGGTTCAATAATCAAATTAATCTTTTTTCCTAAATTGCTGATTCTTCTACTTAATTCATACCCAAAAATTCCCCAATCAAAAGCAAAACCATCATGATGATAAGGAAAACCAAAACCTCCACCAAAATCTAAATATTGCCAATCTGGTAAATTTTCTGCCATGGATATTACCTCATCAATAACATTAGTAAAAGCAGAAGTTGCATTAGTTCCCGTACCCCGATAAAAATGTAAACCCGAAATCTTTAAACCTGCATTCCTCGCAATAGTAACTGCCTGATCAAAATCTGTTACACTAACACCAATACGACTATCTTCAGAAACATTTAACCTTAAACCAAGACGTAACTCCTCTTCCTCTCCGCGTCTCTGCGTCTCTGCGTGAGACAAAAAAATCTCACACAACAAACGCAACTGAGAAATACTATCCAAATTTAAAGTATTCACACCCCAATTTAAAACCTGTTCCATTTCCTCCCGACTTAAATTACTACCGCTATACACAATTTCCGAAGGTGCAAAACCAGCATTTAAACCTAAATAAATATCACCTGGTGTATTAGCATGAAGTCCCCAACCAGCATTTTTAAATATCTTCAATAACGCAATATTTCCATTAGTGACACTGGCAAAATAAAACCGAGTTAGAGGATAATTGAAAGAGTTAGTAATATGGGAAATAGTTTGATTTAAAATATCGCCATCATAAACATATAAAGGAGAACCGTAAATTTCCAATAATTCTTGAGCAGTTTCCCAAGAAAAAGGAGTTGTTAAACTTGAAAATCTTTGGTTAATTTTTTGTATTGTTTCCATAACCAATAGGGTAATAAAAATGGATGATTTCCAGATTTCGATCCTAGTTTTACGCCAAAAACGTGAAAATACCAAAGTTCCCACATAATAAGTAACCAAAGTATCTCACCTATCCGTCGTCCTTGAATGTTTCCTCCTAATTCTCCAGTGACAATTTTTGCAGCAATATCAGAGTAAAAAATATTTTCTGCCTTTAGTATACCCGGATTTAGCCAATTACCAAGATCATGCCAAAAATTATTTACACACCAAGAAGTTAAGGGAACACCCATCCCCCGCTTTTGTCTCCAGACTATTTCCGAGGGTAGCAAATTTTCTACAGCGCGTTTGAGAATATACTTTTCACAAGCACCTTGTAAACAGAGTTCACCAGATAGCTGAAAAGTCCATTTTGCTAATAGTAAATCACAAAAAGGCGATCGCACATTTAACCCATGCACAAAACTTAACGCAGTTGCACGGGGATGAATATTTTGCGCTCCCTTTAACATCAAACTAGCACGACGCAGACGATGTAACAACGAAGGACAAAAACGACTATCTAACCCATCTAACAGCCATTCCTGGGCATTTAAACCTTGAATCTGAGCATAAATATCCGGTTGATACACCCTAGATTCATAACCCCAGAGACGGTGAAAAGTTCGCAAATATTGTTGAATAAAACCCTCATTTTTATGCGGATGTTCACTTTGATAAATACCCGCAGCAATTAAAGGTTTATTAGTCCAACCGGCAAATAATTGATCACCACCTTCACCATTAAAAATTACCTTAGTTTCTTGAGAAGCGACTTTATTTAAAAGATATAAAGGAACAGTAACACCGTCACCAAAAGGTAAATCTAAAGCTTTAACAGTAGGAATAATTGCATTTTTAATATTTTTCGGACTTGCATCAACCTTAACAATAGGAATATTTAAAAAATCTGCCACCTGTTCCGCATAAGGATATTCAGAAATACCAAACTCACCAAAATCTAAACTATAAGCGCGAACTTTAACCCCTGCATTTACCAACAAAGCAGCAACAATAGAAGAATCTAAACCCCCAGATAAAAACACACCTACAGGATCATCTTTTAAATCATTAATTTGTCTTTCCACCGCATTTTTTAATAAACCTTGTAATTGAGAAACTGCGGTATTTTCATCTGTAATTTGTTCTGGAGATTCAACCCATTGATAAAATTTTCTCACTTCGTAATTTTCAATATTATCAATATTAAAAACTACCTCAGTTCCCGCACTCACAGAAAAAACACCCTCAACAGGAGTTAAAGGAGTAGGAACATAAGAAAAACAAGAATAACCATATAAACCAGAAATACAAACTTCCGGTTTATCTATCATTTCTAAAAGCAAATCTAACCGAGAAGCAAACCAAACAGTATTATTTTCAGAATTATTTTTATAACTCCAAAATAAAGGAACTCTCCCAAAAACCTCCCTACCCAAAATCAACCTATTATCTTCTATCTTCACCCAAACATCAGCATCAGAAAAACCCGAAGCAGAAAGAGCAGCAATAGTATTTCCTTCTATCTCCCGTGCATCATCACACCCCACATAAACAACCTCAAAAACAAACCCTTCTCCCTTCCCTCCTCTCTCTGCGTCTCTGCGTCTCTGCGTGATAAAATCTTCCTTCTTCTCACCCCAATAACCGATAAAATGATAGGATAACATAACTATTGCACAACAAAAATTTCTTCACTAATTTTTCTCCCATCCAGCAACATTTCCACCTTCCAATTACCCACAGGTGCAGCAGAATTGATAGGATATTTACAGCGAGTATTCCAAATAGAAGTAGTTACATCTTTAGTTTCATAACTATTTTGCTTCACAATTTTTCCACTAGGATCTATCCAATTACAACTAAGAGATAATTTTTTACCTATCGGTGCATCTTTCAAAGTCACACGATAAAAAACATCACCATTAGCTTGACGAGAAACAGTATTTATTTGTTGTTCATTAGCTAAAGTAATTTTATCTTGCTGTGCAGAAACATTAGCTAATAAAGAAGCATTTTTTTGATTTAAAAATACCACACCACCAATAGTTATAATAAGCGCCCCAACCACCCCAAAAGCTATCAACTTATTACGACGTTGTTGCACCTCCAAAGCTTGACGACGACGCAACTGAATCAAAGCTTCATCTAACAACTCTGGAGGTAAATTTAACTCTTGTAAAATTTGCTGAACTTGTTGTTGGTCAAATTCAGCTTCTTGACGTAATTGTAAACCTTGAACTTCAGCAATAATTTGGTTTAATTGTTCTTGAGTTAATCGCTGTTCCATAATAATTAAAAATTAAAAAACTTCTATTTTTCTCCTCCCAATCACCAATCACCAATGACCCATAACCAAGGGTCTAGTTTTCACCTAACACCATAACTAGCTAACATAGAAACCGCCAACTCGTTATCATATCAAAGTAAAAACCAGACCCAGTAGAAAGTTTAGGTAATCAATAGGTAATTAGAGAATTACCGATTTTAGCGTTTACCACGATAAGGAACTTCATTCAAGTAATCAATGTCAAAAGAAGAGATTCTTTGAGCATAGTTACCCTTACCAGACAGAGAAGCGGCCATATCTGCAAACTTGCCAGGATCGCCTTCTCTGAGACGTTTTGTTTTCGCCTTTGCAGTGTAGAAGTTTTCCAACACAAAGCGCCAGTCGGTTCTGACTGTACCTGCTGTTTCTTGGAAGTCCACACCGTAACGAGGAGTAACCAAGTTATAGGGACGACCTTCCATGCGTTTACGTTGGTAAGGTACGGTGTTATCACCAAAGTTTTGGTTATATTCTTCGCTGTCTACCAAAGCATCAACAAAGCCATCAAAACCCTTAGTACCAATAACAATAGACCAAGCAATTTCTTCTTCTTTGTTGTAAGCAGAACGACCCAAAAGGCGCTTGAGGGTGATATCTACTAAACGATAGTTGTTGTTAACAGAAACAACTAAACGATAGAAAGCTTCGGATTTAGCTAAACCACGAATGAAGTCTTTAACAGACAAAGAACCATTTTTCAGTTGAGATTCTAAAGTAATTTGGCGGTTAAACTTCAAAATTTCATGTTCGCTGAAAACTTGGCGATAGGAAGCCCAAATGATGCTTTGAATGTCAGTGTAAGAACTAACATCTTCTAAACGGTAGATATAAGGAGTATCTTCGTTTTTATCAGCAACACCGAAACTGCTAACGCGGTGGTTTTGGGTAGATGGTTTGTATTGAAGTAATGGCAGTGCCATGCTGCGTCTTTCCTCTTGTGAATAAATTCGTTTCGTTTCGTTTAAAAACAGAATTGGGTTTGTTTAAAAACAGAATTAGATTTGATCACTCAAATTCCCAATTCGCACTTTAACTATTTTCCCGCATTAGGTTACATACCTAATTAAGAGATTTAGCGAACTGGGAAACTAGCACTAGGACTGATAGACACAGGAACACCTGCGGGTACTGTTTCCCTAGTAGTATCGGGAATTGCAATGTTAGCTGTGCTAACTGGTGTGTAAGTAACAATCCTGATATTAACAGCAGCAGCCATTTTCATGAAATCGCTTATACTACCGGGTTTGTAGCGTTCAGCTTCTAGCTTATCCCGCCAATAGTCAGCATAGCGGGGTGTTACCAAATTAAAGGGTCTGTCTTTATAGCGTCGGCGTTGGTAAGGAACAATATTTTCCCCAAAGCAGCTTTGATACTCTTGAGAATCTACCAAAGCATCAACAAAACCATCCCAGCCGCTAGTTGCAATTTTGATAGACCAAGCGATTTCTTCATCTTTGTTGTAAGGCGCACGACCTAACAACCGCTTGAGTCCAATTTCTACTAAACGATAATTAGAATTGGTTTTAATTACCAAATCTTGGAAAGCTTCAGATTTAGCCAAACCCCGGATAAAATCACGGACAGTAATAGCTTTATTTTTTACCTGAGATTCTAAATTACCTTGGCGGTAGAATTTGAGGATGACGTGTTCGCTAAAAAGCTGGCGATAAGCAGCCCAAATTAATTCTTCAACTTCACCACCAAAAGCATAATCTTCAATGCGGTAAACTCTGGGGGTGTCTTCGTTGGGTACTTCGTAACCAGCAACCCGTTGATTTTGTGAACTGGGTTTATATTCTAGTAAAGGTATTGCCATATTTTATGTTGTTTGTAAGTTGTAATTGGTAATTGGTAATTGGTAATTGGTAATTGGTAATTGGTAATTGGTAATTGGTAATTGGTAATTGGTAAACACTCTTTTCTGTCACCTGTCACCTGTCACCTGTCACCTGTCACTTTTCACCTGTCACCTATTCCCTAATTTTTCGAGAGTGCAGGGATATAGCTGTAAGGTAGAGAAACAGGTACTGGTTTAATGGTTACTTCTTCTGTGGTTACATCCCGTGAAGTATCGGGAATTTCCAAAGTTTTGATTTGAGAAGTCACAGCAGCAATTGTTCTTTGGTAGTTGCGTTCGGGAGTAATGATGTTTCCAGCCATTGCCAAGAAGTTAGCTGGAATAGCTTTGCGGATATCTTCAGTGGTGAGAGTTCCTGAAGTGCGGATGCTGTAGAAGGAACGATAACCAAAAGAACGCATACTTTGGGTATCGCGCCAGTTGGCATTGTAACGGGGGTTGACTAAGTTAAAAGGACGTGAACCAAAGCGACGACGCTGATAAGGTACAATATCATCGCCAAAGTTTTCTAGGTACTCGTCAGAGTCTAACAACGCATCAATAAAGCCATGTACGCCTTTGGTCGCAATAACAATAGACCAAGCAATTTCTTCATCTTTGTTGTAAGCTGCCCGTCCCACAAACCGCTTGAGGATAATATCAACTAAGCGATAGTTAGAATTAACCTCTGCTACTTGAGAGCGGAAAACATCTGATTTACCCAAACCCCGGATAAAATCACGAACAGTAATAGCCCGGTTTCGCAGTTGAGATTCTAAAAATTTTTGACGATAACTGCTTAAAATCAGATGTTCGCTAAAAATCTGCCGATATCCTGCCCAAATAATCGCATCAACATCTTGATCTGATGTGGCGTAGTTCAGTTTATAAACGGTTGGGGTGTCTTCGTTGGGAACTTCGTAACCTTCGACACGCTGATTTTGTGAAGAAGGAGAATATTCTAAAAGTGGTATTGACATCTTGACTTTTACCTTGTTTTATGGTATTGAGTTTAAGCTAAACAAGCTCAGGACTGATGCAAAACTTCTCAAAAACCTCTTTCCTTTGTGTACTTTGCGTACTTTGCGGTTAATTATTCCGTAGCTTGTGCGTAACGCCTCAAGTGGTTAAACCCAAACTACTAGAAGCTAATTGAATGCGAGCGCACACAGCTTGTTCACTATCATTAGCCAGCATTTCTTGGAAGAAAGTCAAGATGGTTTCTCTTATCTCCGCTATTTTTGCCAAAGCCTGTAAACCAACAATGGCAGCATAGCGAATTGACCAGTCTGTGTCTTGACAAATCAACAGCAGTGTTTCTAATGCGCGATTGATAGCTGTTTGACGTTCAGCCATGCCTAATTGAGACCAGTTTAAATTTCCTAATCCTTTAGCAGCAGCACGGCGTACACTAGGCGCGAAGTCTGTAGCAGCAGTTGAGATTAACACATCTAAAGCACGGGGATCAGCGATCGCTGCTAAGGTGCGAATCGAATAAGCCCGTGCGCCATAGTTATAATCATCAATTTGTTCTAGCAACTGAGGTACTGCCATTTCTCCCAGTTCTGTGAGTCCTGTTACTGCCACCACCGCTGCTGCTGGGTTATTGTAACCAAAAACAGCAATTAAGGTAGAAACAGCCTTTGGATCTTTAGCTGCTGCTAGGTTCTTCACTGCTGTCACCATTTGGGCTGATGTTTCCGCTTGCTTAACAGCATTAATTAGTTCATCCATGTCTCAGTGGTCAGTAGTTGGAAGGTGACAGGTGACAGGTGACAGGTGACAGTAATAAATTTACCAATTACGCATTACCAATTACCCATTACCAATCACCCACTTATAAAAGTGAATCCATCAGGTTCATGACTCGGACTGCCTGTTCAGAAACAGAATCTGATTTATCAACAAGTTGATGTTCTAACAATCCTTTGAGTGCCATGAGTTTGAAACTATTTTCTGCCTGAGCGTGGGCGATCGCATCAGCAGCAGCCATATAACCAATCGCTCCCAAATCCCCCAAAATAGAGCGCCGCAATTTCAGATCACTGTTTTGCATCATTGTCACCAAAAATTCCCCATACTGAGAATCTTGGGTGAGTTGATACATAGCCCTAGCTGCGGAGCATTGCACCCTTGTGACTGGATGCTCTAAAAAAGGCTGAATTAGGGAAACAGCCTCAGTTGCACCAATAGCTCCCAAGGCTTCTAACACTGCCTGATATGGTTGGGTAAGATGGGGGCGGCCTGGTACTTGCACGGCCTTGGCAACACCCCCATCTAGCATTTTGATCAGTGCTGGTATTGCAGTTTCAGCGTTAAGCATTGCTAAAGATTGGGCTGCTGCTTCTCGCACATAAAAATCTGAGCATTCCAAACACTGAATCAAGCCCGGTATAGCTTTAGGACTGCCCAATTTTCCCAATGCTCTGGCTGCATTCCGTCGGAGTGGATAACCTCCTAGTTCTGTTTTGTCAGCTTCATCCTCTAACGCTGTAATGAGTGCGTCTACGGCTTCTGGCTCACTGACTCGAAATTTACCCAACCACCAAGCGGCATAATAGCGGAGACTTAAATCTAATGATTGCAGGTTAGCGATGGCTTGCTCTGGTGTCAACTGCGCCCCATTTTCGGCAGAATGTTCTGTCGTACTGGGTTCTATCATTACCAGTGCTTTATCCTGCTACAGTCAAAGGTTCAATTTTGACAATTCTGCCACCTAAGCGGCTAATCCGCTGCATTTCTTCAGTCATCCGGCTGTAGGGTACGGTAATAAATACGCTACCGCTACGACGAATGCTGAAATTATTTTTGTCGGTTTCTTGGTTTTGCTTTAAGCCTACAACTTCATAACGAAATACACGGCTTGCAGATGAAGAAACGCTACTAGCACCAAGTGTAGTTTGACCGAACATTACTTCTAAATCTCCTCTTGATGGGTTATACCAACAAACAGCACAATATCTTACGTAGATGTAATACTGACTATTTTTCCGCCTTGTTTGTGAATTTGCTGAATCTTGTCAGAAAGACGCTCGTAAGGTACTATAAATGCTGTGCTGCTGCGGCGCACGCTGGGGTATCCTGGATTGCGTATGCCCGCTACTTCAATTCGGTAAACGCGATCCGATTTCCCTACAGCATTACCTAAGTTTTGCTTAGGTGCATTATCCGCAGATGGACGGAATGCCCAATTATCATTACTTCCCGATGGACCGACAACGGAGGAAGCTTTGTTACTAGCTAATTCCCGTGCCAAACGTGATTTGCTACCTTCTACCTGAGCAGTATCACTATTGGCATATCCACGGTACAAACGGAACATCCGGGTAAAACCAGCAGATGTTTGTCCTGGTTGAAAATCAAACCCGCGATAATAAGGAACAACATTGTCGCCAAAGTTGTTTTGATACTCCATCGAATCTATATAAGAGTCGATTTCTGCATCGTAACCCTCGTTAATATATAAATCTAAGTGGTATGTCACCTCAGACTCATCCAGAGGAGCGCGACCCAACAAATGTTTATAGTTGAGTTCAATTAACCGCGTTTGGAAACTGTTATAGAAGAATTTGGATTTGTAGAGTTCTGACTTAGCAACGCTCCGCACAAACTCACGCACGGTCAAATTACCATCCCGCAACAGTGACTCTGCACTCTTCAAGCGATCCGATGCCAGAATATAGTCGTTTCCTAAAACTTGGCGATAAACGGCTTTAATCACCATTTCCACTTCTTCGCGGCTGGCATTGGGGCGCAGTTCAACTCGACGTGAATCACTAAAAGGCTCAGTTCCCAGCCTAGACGCTGCTGCTGTAATTGCCATTGTTTTTCCCCTTTGATTCGCAATTTTGATTAGCAATACTGCTCTTTCTAACCAATTGCTGTTTGCATCAAATTGGTTATTTGTTAGCTATAGCCACAGATAAGGTAGTTGGGACATCAAATGCAGAGAAGTTCAGTCAACAGTCAAAGTTAATCACTCTTGCCTCTTGCCTTCTTACTGTCACCTTTCACCTGTCACCTGTCACCTCACATACATAAAACTATGCCCGGAGCGAGATCCAACTGCTAGGTGATTCAGTCCAGTCGAGTGAAAAGAGATTCCCCACGAAAACTGATTTAATCCCAAAAGGATAAACTTCATCCAGCACTTGTACCCCTCTCCGGGCAAGAAGCTATCTAGCTGAGAGCGTTGATAGCGTAGTCAATGTAGGTGTTAGCTTCGTTAGCAGCTTGACCGCTCAAACCGTGGTTGCCTTTGATATATTTCAAAGCTTCAACATACCAGCTAGGAGACAAATCAAATGCGCTGTTGATTTCAGCCAAACCAGCAATTAGGAACTCATCCAAAGGACCTGTGCCACCAGCAACCAAGCTGTAAGTGATGATGCGGAGGTAGTGACCAACGTCACGAGCGCACTTAGACTTACCACGAGCATCAGCAGCAAATTGAGCGCCTGGTGTAGAGGTGGTGTAGGGGAATTTGCTGTATACAGCGTTGGTAGCACCATCAATCAGCTTTTGAGCGTTAGCTGTCAAACCACGAGCAGCTTCCATGCTGGCAGCGGCACGTACAAAACGACCGTTAACAGCTTGTAATTCTGTGTTGCTCAGGAAACGTCCTTGGGTATCAGCAGATGCGATAGCTTCGGTAATTGGGGTTTTCATGGTCTAATTTCTCCTTGATTGGTTTCGTATCTTGTTGGAATAGCTCGATTTTTAGCTTTAGCTGTGGACTACTTGTACTTGTTTGTACTTGTTGGTTAAACAACGTTGATTAAACAACAGCAGCAGCAGCACGATCGAAGTAGCTTGCCAATTCAGAAACTAAAGAACTGCAATCACCTTTGGTGATACCGTTGGGATCGTTAACGATATTGATAGCAGCTTCTTTCATTTTTTGAACACCAACAGCTACGGAAGCACCAGGAGTACCCAAAGCTTGGTAAGTTTCACGTAAGCCATTTAAGCAACGGTCATCGAGAACACTAGCGTCACCAGCCAATGCAGCGTAGGTAACATAGCGTAAGATGATTTCCATGTCGCGCAGACAAGCAGCCATGCGACGGTTGGTGTAAGCGTTACCGCCAGGAGCGATCAATTGGGGCTGTTCTTCAAATAAAGCACGAGCAGCGTTGGTAACGATATCTTTAGCGTTGCTGGTGATGCGGTTAACAACGTCCAAACGCTTGCTACCAGCAGCTACAACTGCTGTCAAAGCATCTAGTTGTTCGGTGCTTAAGAATTCGCCTCTAGCGTCAGCTTGAGTAACAACCTTGGAAAATACATCTAATGTCATGGACTCTAATCTCCTAATTACTTAGTTGAGAGTTGTGTTGATTGAAACAGTTGCTGTTTTATCAATCAGGAATGGATGCTCAAAAACAATGAGTTAATCAAAGCTAAGTTGTTGTCTACTTCTTTTCTCATTTTCTTGTCTATCTTCCCTAAGGCAGAAATTATGAGAATCAGAGGTAATTTTATGAGAAACCAGCCAACGAGATTGGATTGGTTGCCTCGTTTAACTTTGCTCTGTTTTTGAACCCCTCCAGATTAGTTTATACACTGCTATAGAGACTTTATTTGTTACAATTTATGAATAAATAAGATCAGGTAATAAGAAAAGCCTCAAATCCTTTACATATAAGAGATGTATACCCCAAAAGTTGCTAATTTTTGTTACAAAACTTCATTAAGTTTCTAGATAAGAAGAAATTTTATACATTTTATATTAATTTAATGATTCTGAAACCATATACCATTACTAAATTACAGAGATTTTGGGATCATATCTAGACTCAGTAGTTTATATTAAAGAATGTAAAATTTACATTTCTAAATATTGTTGAGAATCTGTTAAATTAACCTCCCTGGGGGGATTTCAGGGAGGTGGTGACTGGGGACTGGTGACTGGGGAAGAAAATTTTAGATTTTAGATTTTAGATTGGAATTGACAAAAACAATCCAAAATCCAAAATCCAAAATTGTATTACCCATTACCCATTACCAATCACCAATCACCTACGACGCAGGACTTCTAATAGCTTTGTAAAGGTTTGGGGTAGGGGTGCGGTTACTTCCACCCAATCTCCAGAAATGGGATGTTGCAACTTGAGTCGCCAAGCGTGTAATGCTTGACCGGGCAAATTTACCCCTATAGAGCGACCAGAACCATAAACAGGGTCGCCGACTATAGGATGACCAATTTTGGCACTGTGGACGCGAATTTGATGGGTACGCCCTGTTTCTAACTGGAAATGGATCAAGGTGTAGTTCCCCAGCCTTTCTTTCACTTGCCAATGGGTTATGGCTGACCTACCCCCCTCTTCTATGGAGACTATGGCCATTTTTTTGCGGTCTTGGGGATGACGACCAATGGGTAAATCTACCGTTCCGCTTTCGGTTTTGGGCGCACCATAAACCACCCCTAAATATTCTCGGCGTGCTGTTTTTGCTTGTAGTTGTGCTTGTAGGTGTTGATAGGCGATATCAGTTTTAGCAATAGCAATCGCTCCAGTTGTATCTTTATCTAATCTGTGAACAATACCAGGACGTTGCATACCACCAATTCCCGGTAAATTAGGACAATGTGCTAACAAAGCATTTACTAATGTACCATCTGCGTGACCAGGTGCTGGATGAACTACCAAACCTGCGGGTTTATTGAGAATGAGTAATTGCTCATCTTCGTAGAGAATATCTAAAGGGATATCTTCTGCTACCAGTGCCAACGGTTGAACTGCGGGAATTTCTAAACAAATGCGATCGCCAACTTTGAGATTTATTTTTTTAGATGTACAAACTTGATCATTAACTTGAACATGACCCTGTTCAATTAACTGTTGTACACGGGAACGAGATAAATCAGGTATTGCAGATGACAGATAACGATCCAGACGTTCAGTTTTCTCTTGGACTAAAAGATTAATATCGGTCACAGTTGGTTAATTTTAAACAGCTAAGTATATGAAAATTCTACTGATATCATAGATTGGTGATTGGTGGTACAATTTTGGATTTTGGATTTTGGATTTTGGATTGTATTTCATGAACTCCAATCTAAAATCTAAAATCTTGTCCCAGTCCCCAGTTCCCAGTTCCCAGTCCCCAGTCCCATAAATTATCCTGATAGTGAATTATGAAAGAGGAAAAGAATAAATTAAGCACTGTATGAGTAGAAATAGGCCGGGATATTATAGCTAATTTACAGTACATTTGCTTTGTAGTCATTAGCTTTACTAGCTGAAAACGACTATTGATTTTAAGCACAAACATCTTGTTTGATCAGCAAAATCAGGTGAAACATAGTATTTTTCAAGAATGGACAATTGACAATGACCTCTCCCTGAAAGTCAGAGGATTGAAAAAGCGGATTTTTTTGGTTTTTCCCCTTCAAAGGGGAGGTTTTAAACCTTGAATGAAACAATTATCAATTGTCAATTGTCAATTATCAATTGATAAACTGCTATTTTCATTACTAATTTTTGTATTAACTTTAATTTTTTATATTAGGTTTAAAATAGTTTTTTATTTCCCTGGTAAATCTATAGTAACGTGAAATTATTAGGTAATTACTGAGCATCTACACCTGAGCATCTACACATTTGCCACATCATTGAAGACGGAAATACAAAGAATTAGAAATAAATAATTCAGCATTCAGAAGTCAATAACCAGAAAATTTGATTGGTAGATAAGCAAATCATGATTTTTGGTCAAACCTGGAAAAAACTGACTGCTGACTGCTGATAGCGGAATGCTTAGATAAGTTCTGCTTTTTGCCCAGGTGAGGGGTGAGTGGGGTGTGGGG